>JACCVS010000705.1 GCA_013698055.1 Acidobacteriota bacterium | reverse complement strand
CTCGATAAATAGCGGCTGACTGAAAAAGCTGCGAGCAAGCCGAAAACCAGCGCACCAGCCATGACGAATAAGAAGCGTTTGTTACGCATCACTTTGTTCTCCGTTTCAAAAACGAATCGCTCGCGTTCCGTGCCGTCTCAAGCGCGGAAGATTGCCAGCGAGATGAGGCTGCCGAACGTGATGGCAACCCCGTAGGGGATCGTGTACCTGCGATCAGCCGGAACTGCGAAGCGCGGCATCTCCCAACCCGGCAATAGTCCGACCAGGATTTGTAGGACGCGCTGCATCGTCGTTCGCACAGCGCCTGCGCGTAGCGTCAGGAGAAGCGCCAGCGCGCCTCCCGTCAGAATCACAACCAGAAATGTTGGCAACACGAGCTGCGTACCGACGAGAGAGCCGACCGCTGCAAATAGCTTCACATCCCCTGCGCCCATTGCGCCGAAGACATGCAGCATAAACATCAGGATGAAGGCGATAGCGCAGCCGCCGAGACTCTTTATTGTTCCATTCCATCCGCCGTAAATGGTGTTAACGATCAACCCGCTCGCGAACGTAGCGATAACAAAGGCGTTCGGGATGCGGCGATAGCGCACGTCGTAATACGTGATGATGACGGCTAGCGGGACGAGCAATGCTGCGATGACAATGAAGAGTGGGCTGGACATTATGGTTTAAGACTTGTGAACGATTGCTGTTTGGGTTGAATGATTGCTCCCGAGCTTTACAGTTACGAGCCGGGAATTATTTGAATGAGGAGGCGCGCTCTTTGCCCGTTGTGCTGCGACTCAAAGCGCGCCCACCTCTTTCTTTAGCGGGACAGATTAGCCGCCAATCTTGGTCGCCAGCTCGTTGATCTTGGTGCCGATATTGCCACCGAGAAGCTGGAAGGCTGCCACTGCTGCCAGGGCGACGAGCGCCGCGGCAACCGCATACTCGGACAACTCAAGGCCGGTTTCATCTCTCAGGAATTTCTTGATCACTTGCGTGCTCCTTTGGCTTCAGAGCCGTTACTTGATCGTGTTTGCCAGCGAGTTGATCTTGGTGCCGATGTTGCTGCCCAGCAACTGGAAAGCGGCGACGGCTGCGAGCGCAACGAGCGCGGCGGCGACGGCGTATTCCGACAATTCAAGACCGGTTTCATCGCGAAGAAATTTCTTAATCATTTGTTTGCTCCTTTAGGGTGTGGTTAGTGGTTGTGGGTCAGGCCCGATTCCGGCATCGGCGCTTGTGCCCCAAGCGCGCCGGGCGGACAGAAAATTAATAGCCGAGATGAATCATGGAAGCTCCGCGCCTTTGAGCATTGCTCGTCACTTCGACGTGCTTGCCGGTTACGTGCTTCTCTTTTGTCGTGCGACAGCCCATGCTGTTGACGATGCTGGCCGCCGCGCCACAGATAGCGAGAGCAACAAGCAACAGATCATCTTGTGCGCCTTGGGAAAGAGCGACAGCACGTGCGCCGACGAACAACGCAACAGCGAGGAACGGCGCGACCAGTAAAAGGCCCGCGAGCGAAACTATCATTTTGGTGTTGATGATTTTCATGAATTCCTTTTCCTCGGCTGAAGGCTCATGCGATATGCTCGCTGCTTCCCTGACGCGTCTTTCACATAACAAGATCCGTGCCGAAGCTGGCAAATCCGTTTTCAGCCCGATGTTTATTGTGTTTTAGTAGATTGGTCGGGAAAGGCTTTGTCGCCCCGCGTTAACATAAGAAGGCTGGCCGGTAAGCGTGAGAAACATGACCTGACGGGTTAAAGTGAATTGTCTTTAAGGAGTTAGCATCTTGTCGCCATGAGTTGACAGGCACTTGTAACTTTTCAACGACCGGCGACTCTCGCCTTGTAACTGAATAACAAAGAAGACCGATGAGTCGGTAATCTAATAATCTTCAATTGTGGTGGCCACAAAAGAAAAAAGGCGACTGATCCGTTGATGACCAGTCGCCTCGATTCTTAAAAGACGCCTACTTTTATTGATGACGTAAAGCCTGAAAAGCGATGAGCGCGATGCTCATGCCGCTTCCGGCAATCGTAAATGTCCACTCAACCACTGCGCTCTTACGTCGCAATAGAGCGCGCAACATCACCATCCCGCATTTCCAACCGTCCTGCTGGTAAAGCGGAAGAAGATTAGTTGCTGCCAGCAAAAGATTCACCGTCCCAAACGGAGTCCCCAACGTTAACGCGGCGGCAACCAGGTTGACGATAATACCGGCGAGCAAAACCAGTACCTGCCGGCTGAGCGGGCGGCGCTGCAACTCTACTATGTCCAACCGCACGTATGCTCCGACGGGAAGCGCGTGCAATTTATACTCAACGCCTCCGAAATGAAATCCGATAAGTCTGCGTCCCCATCCCAAACCGAATTCCGTTGCGGGCACACGGCAGACGCGCGCCGCTGCCAGATGCCCCAATTCATGGATGAGCATCGCGACGATAAAACTCAGGAGGTAAGAGATCAGCACGAGGTATCAGTCGCTTTCAGGATGTCCGAGTGTGGTTGTCAGTGGCGGTCGGGGCGTAATTGGAGGCCCGGTTCTGTATCTTCCTGAAGAAAATCGCCGACATCAATTGCCAGCCGTTTGAGCTTCTTGTAGAGCGTCTGGCGCGAGCCGAGTCCGAGCGCATCGGCTGCGCGCGCAACGTTGCAATCGTGTCGTTTGAGCGTTTCTGTGATGACGCGCCGCTCGAAATCTTCCAGCATGTGATCCAGATCGGGAGGCGAAGCATTGGCCTGCATCACAGTCCGCACCTGTTCGGGCAGAACGCGAGAGTTGAGGTGCTCAATGCCGATATAGTTTCCCTCATCCGCGTAGAGTACCAACCGCTCAATCTCCGCTGCCAGCTCGCGCACATTGCCAGGCCAAGCATAATGTTGAAGCGCATGGATTGCATCAGCCGTGATCCCGGCAATCGCGCGGTCATTGCGCCGCGCATAATGTGTCAGGTAATGCGAAATCAACGCGGCTGCGTCTTCGGGACGTTCTCTGAGCGGTGGAATGATTATCGAGAGCGAAGCTATCCGATAATATAAATCTTCACGGAAGCGCCCTGCTCGAACTTCATGCTCCAAGTCCTTATGCGTCGCGGCGACAACACGCACATTGACCTTGCGCGGCGCGCGCTCTCCGAGCGGATGAATTTCACCCTCCTGAAGAAAACGTAAGAGCTTTGGTTGCAAAGCTGAAGGGAGATCACCAATCTCGTCCAAGAAAAGCGTTCCACCTTCAGCGGCACCGATCATTCCTTCGTGATTTGCATGTGCCCCTGTGAAAGCGCCTTTGCGATGCCCGAAGAGCATACTCTCGATCAAGTCCGCTGGCGCAGCAGTACAGTTGAAAGGAATGAAATCGCCATGACATCGGCGGCTTAAGCGATGAATTGCCCGCGCGACAAGCTCTTTCCCCGTTCCCGATTCACCCGTAATCAGCACAGTAGATTCCGAATCCTTGATTCGCTCAACCCCCCGTGCAACTGACATCATCGCACGGCTGACAAAGATCATTCCGGGAAGTGTTGCGCCTGCCAGAACCGAGAGCGACTGCGCCTTAAGATGTTGTCGTTGGTCGCCAAGCAGCGCAACATGCGCATGAGCTAGCTGCGCGACATCTGACAATAGCCTCAGTTCTTTGACCTGCTTTTCCGTCAGCGGGCGCACGCAACGACCATAAATTGCGGCTCCTTCACGAGTAAGGCTCGTGGTTGCAAGTACCATGCAGATATACTGGTCGCCTTCTTTTATCTTAACTACCTCTCTCAATCCTGAAAGAGCGTTAGCTATGACCGTTTCCGCATCTGCAATCTCGTCTTGCTCTAACCCCTCAACCCATTTCAGCCGAGGTTGCTCGCCAATGTTTTGTGTCCAGGTTGCAAGTCCGTAGGTATGAGCTGTCGCATCAATCATTAACGTCAACTTGATCATGACCTCGTACAGTTGATTGCAACCCGCTGTCGCTGCCTGACATAACGCCTGCACCATTGACGCCAGGGGCAAGGATGCAGGCGCGGCTGAATCGTTAATTGAATTATCTGATGAAAGCGAGTGAAACATTGACCTTATCGCCCGAAAACCGCTTTAGTTCGTCTAAGTAGTTGACTGTAAAACTATTGACTGATATCGGGACAAGGTCTAACAGCGAGAAGTCTCGGGAGAGAATCACTACCAATGGTCGAACCTTATGAGGAGATTCCAACCAAGTTTTCAGTCTATTAACATATCACAATGATGTCAACATAATTCAACGTGTCCGCTGATTATGTATAATCCATAATCCTTTGCAGGAGGATGGGCTGCTATTTTTCCACACTGTGTTATCTCTCAACATCCTTTATCCTGTGCATTCTCTTAGCTCTTAAAGCACGATGCCCTTCCAGCGGATTTCCGTTCGCCTGCTGTTCGCCAACGCAACCAGTTAGCCTAGCTTACCTCAAGTAAATGTTGAACTTAGCCTTCGAAATCGTTGCAAAGAAATGTCTTTACAGCTTTTCACCCTCATGCTAAAGTCCCGGCACTTTACCGCTAAGTGATTGACTGGTAAAGAATTGAGAAGTAGACAAAGCACATTGACTTGTGGTCATCAACCTCCTTGCATACAGCATATTGAGTTTTGACCCACAAATGACGGGATCGGGCAGGTTTAGCTAAGAATGGCGATTCGATTCGGAACTTCGGGGTGGCGGGCGGTTATCGCCGATGAATTCACCTTTGCCGGTGTCAGGCTGGTGACGCAAGCTATCTGTGAGCATTTACGCTCAAGCGGGGCGAATGAGCATAGTCGGATTATCGTCGGCTACGACACTCGCTTTCTCGGTGAGAAATTTGCGGCTGAGTGCGTTAAGGAGATTGCAATTCAAGGATTTAGAGCATATTTATGCGACCATCCAACGCCGACGCCCACTATTTCACATGCCATTCGGAGCAACAAAGCCATTGGAGGGATTAATTTTACGGCATCGCATAATCCGCCAGAATATAACGGCATAAAATTCTCCACTGCTGATGGAGCGCCTGCATTGCCAGAGATAACCAAACAGGTAGAGCAATTAATCATCAGCATTCAGGCACAAGGAGAAAGCAAGAGCACAAGTGAGCCTCACGCTGATATTGAATCTTACGATCCACGTCCTGCCTATTTAGCCGATTTAAGTAGCAAAATCCGGTTTGACCTGATAGCTCGTGCTGGCGGTCGCTATGCTTATGACCCTTTGTGGGGCACGGGACGCGGCTATCTTGATAAAGCATTGCAGATGCACGATGTCGAAGTGGAGACGATACACGATTGGCGTGATGTGATGTTTGGAGGGCGTTCGCCTGAGCCTGAGTCGAGTCATTTGGATGAGTTACGCGACGTGATGGCGAAAAATAAATGCGCTCTCGGCATGGCGACCGATGGCGACGGAGACCGCTTCGGCGTGCTCGACTCTGACGGCACGTTTATTACGCCAAATCAACTAATTGCCCTTCTTTTTGATTATCTCGCAGAGTCTCGTGAATGGACCGGCGGAGTCGCGCGTTCCGTCGCCACGTCTCATCTGGTTGACAGAGTTGCTGAACATCGCGGGCTTCCAATGTATGAAACGCCGGTAGGTTTCAAGTTTATCGGAGAATTGATTAATGAAGACAAAATCATCCTGGGTGGCGAAGAATCTGCGGGGATGTCAATCAAAGGTCACTATCCGGAGAAAGATGGCATCCTTGCGTGTCTGCTCGCAGCGGAGGCGGTTGCGGCGCGTGGGGCGAGCTTAGGCCAGCAGCTTGACGATGTTTATAAGCGCGTCGGTCGTCTTGAATCCGGCAGGCTGGGGGTACGTTTGACGCCGGAAATCGCCGCCAGTCTTCCTGAGAAACTGAAACAGGACCCGACGGAAATCGGTGGCCGCCCCATTAAGCTCACAAATCGCATGGACGGAGTGAAATTCATTTTCGAAGACGGCTCGTGGCTTCTATTGCGTCCTTCGGGCACTGAACCACTGGTACGTGTTTACGCTGAGACCGAATCAAATAAAGACTTGGAGGTGCTCCTTGAACAAGGCCGCAAATACTTATTGGACTGATAATCGTCTTCAGGCGCAACGTGTCGCAACGCGAGCCATTCCATCGCTCGCTTCTCCGGCGCGCGAGCTTTCACGCGAGATCATAGGCACGCGCACTGAGATTCGTCGTCGCGGTGGCCTTGTGCCATCCTGGGTCGTCTTTGTCACGATCATTCTTGCAACATTCGCTTTATGCCTGACAGTCATGATGCGGACGCGGGCTGAGATGGGCGCAGCCTTGCAGCAGAATGAAAGGATCAGTTCCGAGGTTGCGACGCTGCGTAATACTAACGCCACTATTGCCTCAGAGATCGAGAATCTGCGGAACAATCCGCAGACCATCGAATCGGCTGCCCGCGAAAAGCTCAAGATGGCGCACGTCAATGAGATCATTGTGCCGATTGAATAAACGCGAAGTCACCCTCTCTTAAATCTATGAGTTATCGAATGTGTATTCCCGCCTTGTATCATGCCGCTTGAATCCGCTCTGCTTCCACGCATCACGGTCGCCTGCCCGTTTGCGCGCGGCTCAGTTAACAAAAACTGAGCCGCGCCCCTCTTCTCTTCAAACTCCAACTTTCGCGCAAAGTTGAATGGTTGACACGTCTGTAACCGTCAACTAATATCGAATTCTTAATGATTCTCAACCGATATTCACATCATGCGCGACGGTTCTCTTCAAGATGCCGCGCGAGAAAATGATTAGAGCTATGCCTGAAACTAAAGAGATATCATCATTGGAACAAGCAGCAGTGGAGCGCTGGGAACAAGAGACTGTCTCTCCGATTTTGAGCAAGCGTCCTGAAAGAAAGAAACGCTTCGAGACGGTTTCGCTCGAAGATGTGAATCGTCTCTACACGCCTGCCGATGCTGCCAGCGTTGATTTCGAGCGCGACATCTCCTTCCCCGGAGAATTCCCCTACACACGCGGCATTCATCCGACCGGTTATCGTGGCAAGCTCTGGACGATGCGACAATTCGCGGGGTTCGGAACGCCTGAAGAGACGAACGCGCGATTCAAGTATTTAACAACTCAGGGTCAGACAGGGCTTTCCGTCGCTTATGATCTACCGACCTTGATGGGTTACGACGCCGATTCTATCTTGTCGGAGGGTGAGGTCGGCAAATGCGGGGTCGCTGTCTCTTCTCTAGCTGATATGGAAGTGCTGTTTGACGGAATTCCACTTGAAGGTGTCACGGTTTCTCAAACGATCAATGCTCCGGCTTCGGTTCTTCTGGCGATGTATTTGGTTGTCGCCGAAAAGCAGGGCGCTGATTGGAAGAAGATTTCCGGCACGCTTCAAAATGATATTTTGAAGGAATACATCGCGCAGAAGGAATGGATTTATCCGATTCGTCCGGCAATGAAGCTGGTCACGGACACCTTCGAGTTCTGTACTCATCACGTGCCTCGCTACAATCCGATTTCCGTCAGCGGCTATCACATCCGGGAAGCTGGCGCGACCGCCTTGCAGGAACTTGCCTTCACTTTGCGCGACGGCATCGAATACGTTAAGTGGGGTGTTCAGGCAGGACTCGACGTTGACGAATTTGTGCCACGCATCTCCTTCTTCTTCAACGCGCACAATGATTTCTTTGAGGAGATTGCCAAGTATCGCGCTGCTCGCCGCATCTGGGCGCGTGTGATGCGAGAACAGTTTCACGCCAAGAGCGAGAGAACACTGCAACTGCGCTTTCACACGCAGACAGCAGGCGTCTCGCTCACCGTTCAGCAACCGCTCAACAATATCGTTCGTGTCGCCATTCAAGCCCTCGCAGGAGTGATGGGTGGAACGAATAGCTTGCACACCGATGCCTATGATGAAGCATTGGCTTTGCCGACCGACCGCGCTGCTCTAATTGCGCTTCGCACGCAACAGATCATCGCGGAAGAAACAGGCGTGGCGAATACGATTGACCCACTCGGCGGCTCCTACTTCATCGAGGCCTTGACGAAGAAGATGGAAGACGGCGCGCTCGATTATTTCAATAAGATAGATTCGATGGGTGGGATGGTCGAAGCGGTGGAGAAGGGTTTTCCGCAACGCGAGCTTCAAGAGTCGGCTTACCAGTACCAAAAGGCCGTCGAGCGCGGCGAGCAAACAATTGTCGGCGTCAATAAGTATCAGATGGAAGACGAGGATAACCAGATTCACACCCTCGTCATTGACGAAGGCGTGCGTGACCATCAAGTGGAAAGGCTGCAACAAACGCGCGACCGGAGAGACGCTGGAGCAGTCGCCAACTCGCTTGAGAAAGTTAAGCAAGCCGCGCACTCAAACGAAAACACCATGCCCGCGACTATCGAGGCGGTGCGCGCCTATGCCACGCTTGGCGAAATCTGCGATGCCTTGCGCGACGTTTATGGTCTGTACGAAGAACCTGCTTTCTAATTCGCTCATTCAAATCTGTAAGGAGACACTTATTATGCGTGATGGTCTGCAAACCAAGCTGCGTTATTTAATCTTATCCTTACTGCTCCTGGCATCCCTTAGCTACGCGGCGTCGCCCGCTGTTGCCTCTGCCCCGGAAGGTGTGCCCAGCGTCGTCATTCAAAAGCGTAGAACTGTTCTCATTCGGAGAGGAAAATTCGTCAGAGACTTTCCTGAACGAAAGAGGGCAATCGTCAGTTACCCGGTGATCGCCGGGCCACAGAATTCCCCGGTCTTACGAAAAGTTCGCGCGTTATTTGATTTCAAAAATATCTTCGACACATCACTGGCAGAGTACCGGGAAAACACGTGGCTGTCGGAATTTGACTACAAGGTTAATTACAATCGTAATTTCATTCTCGACATCACCTTCATGCAGGATGGCATCGGAGCTTACCCAGACACACATACCAAGCATTTCGCCATCAATCTCAGAAATGGCGAGTTGATTAAGGCGGCTGATGCGTTCAATTCATCTTCGCTTGATACGCTGGCTGCGCTTGTGGACAAGAAACTCCAAACCGAGAATCAGGAAACTATTAGAGATAGCGGTGACGATAGAGAAACTGCTAAAGACTTGCTCAAAGACCTGAAATTTCAAGCGAGCAACCTTGACGAATTCTCAATCGGCGATAAAGGCATCACTTTCCTCTACGACGCTGGGTTTCCACATATGGTTCAGGCACTTCAACCAGTGGGAAAATATTTCTTCAGCTTCGCCGAGCTTAAATCTTACATCAGGCGCGATGGGCCACTGGGGATATTTGTTCGATAACGCCCGACCATGAATGATAGAAAAATTCGTGTCTTAGTAGCCAAGCCTGGTCTTGACGGTCATGATCGTGGAGCCAAGGTGATCGCACGCGCTCTGCGTGATGCCGGAATGGAAGTCATCTACACGGGCTTGCGTCAAACGCCGGAGATGATCGCCGCTGCTGCATTGCAAGAGGATGTTGATGCGGTCGGCGTCTCTATTTTGAGCGGCGCGCATAACACGCTCTGCCCGCGCATTGTGCAGCTTCTGCGAGAAAAGGGCATGGACGATTGCCTTGTTCTCGTCGGCGGCATCGTCCCAAAGGAAGACATCGTGCGTCTCAAAGAGCAGGGCGTCGCCGAAATCTTTCTCCCCGGCACTTCCACCGAAGACATCGTTAAGTTTCTGCACGAGAACGTCCGCCCACGCGAATGACAGATGAAGAAAATGAGATCACCAAGCGAGCTATCGTGGTCGAGGCTCGCTCCTCTACAAGTATCCTCCGCATCAATCGCCCCGCAGAGCGCAACTCACTTTCAGCCGCAACGCTCGAAGAATTAGATTCAATCATCTCCGCTTTGATTGCGCGAAGAGATGTCTCCGCCATGATCTTCACTGGCACGAGTGACGTCTTTGCATCCGGCGCTGACATACGCGAACTCTCCGCACTCACACCTGCAACAGCGAGGGAATTTGCCGCGCGCGGGCAGCGGCTTTTTGAGAAGATTACAGATGCGCCGCAACTCACCATCGCCGCGATTAACGGCTATTGCATGGGCGGGGGCCTCGATCTGGCGCTGTGCTGCGATTTGCGTTTTGCTGCGCCGGGTGCTGTCTTTGCTCATCCGGGAGCGCGTCTCGGCATCATTACGGGATGGGGCGGCACGCAGCGCCTGCCGCGCCTGATCGGAATGGCACGAGCGTTAGAAATGTTTGCGACGGCAAGACATGTTGATAGTCGTGAGGCTTATCAGATTGGTTTGGTGAGTGTAATCGGAGAGCCGGTGCTTGATTGTGCCATTGAGTTTGCGCTGGCTCACAAAGCAAAGGCTTCAATCACTTTTTGAGAAAGCGCGCAATTCCCTTCCGGCAATCTTCGGTCATGCGCGCAATCGCGTTTACGTCAACGCCCGCCTGCAACGCGGCGTCGAACGTCATTCCGTCCATGTGATAAAGCAGGCGCTTGGAGAGCATCACGGCAGAGCGACTCACTCGCTCGAATCCGGCGACGTAGTTCTCCACTTCCAGTTCAAACTTGTCATCTTCAAAGACGTGGTTAACGAGGCCGATGCGCTCGGCTTCGTCCGCGCCGATTTCCGCGCCACGAGTAATCAACTCGAACGCGCGCTTCTCCGAGACGTTGCGCCGCAAAATCGCCATCACCATCGCCGGGACAAATCCTATTTTGACTTCCGGGTAGCCAAAGCGCGCCGACTTTGCAGCGAGAACGAGATCGCAGGCAGTCGCCAGACCGCAACCGCCAGCCAGCGCGCGGCCACGCACCGCCGCCACCACAGGAACGCGCACGCGGCGAATCAGCGCGAACAGTTTCATCAAGGTTTGCGCGTCTTCCAGATTTTCTGTGACGGAGCTTTCGGAGATTTTCTGTAGAGCCGCGAGGTCTGCGCCGGAGCAGAAGTCCGCGCCCGCGCCCGTGATGACGACGACGCGCACGGCCTCATTACCATCCGCTTCCCGCAAAGAATCCGTGAGAGCGCCGATCAAAACGTCATTCAGCGCGTTGCGTTTTTCAGGACGATTGAGCGTGACGAGCGCGACCGTTCCCTCTACCGCGTAGATAACGGATTCGTTTTTCTTCTTCATCAG
>JACCVS010000669.1 GCA_013698055.1 Acidobacteriota bacterium | reverse complement strand
AGTAGATTCCGCCCAGGTAGTAATGCGGGAGGCTCAAGTTATCTCCACCGATTGCCAGGCAGCGCCGCAGCTCTTTTTCCGCTTCATCGTAATTGCGAAGCGATATCAGCGTGATGCCCAGATACATATGCGCCACCCATGAAGCGTCGTTCTTTTTCAGCGCTTCCCGCAACTGCGCTTCGGCTTCAGGAGCATCCTTCTTTTCCAGAAGCGCGATTGCGTAATTAAGGCGGGGCATAAACTCATCGGGCTTGATCCGTAAAGAGGCGCGAAAAGATTCGATGGCTTTGTCCGGTTGTCCAAGTCTCAGATATTGCACTCCCAATTCATTGAGCGCCAGTGCGAATTCCGGGTAATAGCTGATGGCTGCTCTTAACTGCTCGACGGCTTTTTTGCTGTCGCCTGCCTGTGCCGATTCAAGCGCCTTCTCATAAAACTCGACGGCAGGCTTGGGCAGATTGGCCAGGCTCGCATTGAGCACTCCGGGCTTCATCCCGGCGTTGCTGCTACTTCTGCTGCGCTTCAATCGCAGATTGACGATGACATTAAAAGTGCGTGGGACGTTTGTCCGCGCCAGTTCTGCCCCGGACAGGTTCCGACTCCGTATCCCTAATTCATCTATGGTAATTGATTCTCTGGATGCCTCATAATCTTCGCCAGCCTCTACGGTCAGGTAATAAGAGCCGGGCGAAAGAAGATTGAAAGCGAACGAGCCGTTGAGATCGGCAATGACAAAGAGCCTTTCGGAACTGGTGCTTTCAAGATTTACCCTAACAGCGCTCACATCCGAGCGACGTCCTGAAGGGAAATAGATGCGCCCCTGAATTTTATGCTTGCCGCCCGTGCCGGTAGATTCTATCCCACCCTGCGCGTAGACCGGAAGAAGCGGTATCAAGAGCAATAAGATTATCGAGAGGGGTTGAAGAAAGCGGAGGCGTGCCCGGTAAGCGGTAGCCCGACCTGTGGGGAGAAACATTTCTTATGTCTCCTTTCTCAAACGGCCAAAAGGTCGCGGTCAAAGTTCAATGATGAATGTCTATGGAGTGAAGATAGTACCACTAAAAAAGAAGAGGGAGAAGCGCGATAGGCTCGCGCTTCTCCCCGTCAAAACTCTCGCGTGCCTGTGAGCAGATGTCACAGGCACGCAGAAAGAAACCAGTTTAGAACTGGAACTTGATGCCCAACCGGAGCGATGACGGGAACTGGAAGATCGTCCCGCGACCGTAGAACGGATTGACGAAGCGATTTGCAGCGCTGTTCGCCACACCCGAAATACCGCTGTTGATTGAGACCGTCTCATCCAGACGAATTGCACGCTGGTTGTTAAGGACGTTGAACCAGTCAACCTGGAAGCGCAACTGACGATTCTCACTAAAGACAATCGGATAGTAGGCGTTCAGGTCGAGGTTGTAGGTCGTCGGAGTGCGTGTTTTGCCAACGCTGTCAACTTCATTCGGGAAGCCAGCCACATTAATGGCTGTGTTAGGAGTCGGCACAATCGCCGTTCCACGCAGGACGCCGAATCCTTCGTTGTTACCATAGACAGGATGCGGAATCAATGCGTTGAACGGAATACCGGACTGACCGCGGAATGAGCCGCCGATCAGGAGCTTGAACGGTGTGCGATAGCTACCGTCAAACTTTAATTGGTGCGGACGATCATTCGGCAGACGCCCGTAACCGTTACCCAAGAGGCTGACGAGATCGAACAACGAGGTGATGTTCGGGTCAGACTGGCCGTTGTCGTTACGGAACAAGCCTTCGTAGTTACCAATCAGGCTTGAATAGACGTAGGAAGCGATGAACTGATAATTGTTCGTGAAACGCTTCGTAGCTGTGAACTCAAGCGCGCGATAGTAACGACGGCCACGCCCGAAACCCTCACCGATGCCGCCGATTCCATCGCCGAAGATTTGATTTCCGGCTGCGTCAAAGGCTGGCGCGATGCGTGCGATCCTATCCGTCAGGCTCTCGCCCGGGTTGAACAGGAAGTAGGTGTGGCCATCATCAAATGAGCCATCCTCGATGACAGAGCCTTGGGCACGGTAGATACCGCGAACACCAATAGCCAGGTCTTTAACGACTTCATACTCGAAACCGGCAGTGGCTTCATTAACCGTTTGCGGTTTCAGATCCGGATCAATCGGCGTGGATTCGCAACCCAGGCAGCCGAGGCCCGCTGCCGAGCCAGCGATGATGTTGTTGGCACCAGCCGCATTGAGGCGGTTGACGTTGGCATTCCTGTCAAGCTGGATGTCGTCTCCGCCCGCGCGGACGTTGACATCGAGCGGGATAGGCGTTTCGAGGAAGCGCGCGTAGTTGACGAACAGCTTGCCTTTGCCTGTGCCGGTGAAGTCATAGATCAAACCGACGCGTGGCTGCAGGTTGTCCTTGAAGTTGTTGAGCTTCAGATAGGTCGAGTTAGTTCCAAAAGCCTGCTGGTAGTCCCAGCGAAGACCAAAGTTGAACTGAACGTTCTTCGCGAGCTTGTAGTCGTCTTGAATGTAGAAGCTCTCGACTCTCGTCTTCGTGGATTGATCACCCGTGTTCAACTGGAAGTCACGGACGCGGACGCTCGTCAGCACGAGAATCGGCGCGCCGGCTTGCAATTGAGTAGGCGTCAGAGCAGCTTGCACCACGCTGGTGATTCCCGCCGGGCCCTGTCCACCAGCAACCGCCTGGCTTAGACGAGTGGTCGGTGCCGCGCTGGGACATTGAACCTGCGCAGGGTTGGCCGGATTCACGATACAGACACCAAAGTTATTCGTGATGCGAGCGCCGCCCGGGAAGTTTGTCGCCGGGAATGCCGCACCAACTTCTTCACCAAAGGAATCCGTAAAGGTTCTGGCGGGTCCGCTTGAGCGTGTGAAGATTTTGTACTGGTTATCGTTGTACTCGAAACCATACTTCAAGGTATGGCGTCCGATGATGTTCTGGAAACGAGCCTGTAATTCATAGCGGTTGCGATCTTGATCCGTAATCAAGCCAAAGCCCTGACGGACAAGGCCACGCTGGATCGTGCCGCCGCGACCGTCAACAAACGCCAACTGTAAATTGTTCGGATTGCCGCCCAGAGAAAGGGTGGTACCAGTCACGCCAACGGCAGCGCCGTTACGCAGAACCGCGAAGCTATCAGTGATGAGCGACTGAGCTGCGGACGTCGCTTCCGGAATCGTGTTTGCGCGCTGCAAGTGCAGACCAAATGCGAACTCACCGATCCAGGTCGGTGTGATCGTCGAGTTCAAGCGAGCCGCGTAGTTGTGGCCGCCCGTCTGAATCTCGCCACGGAAACTCGAAGGGTCAATACCGAAGCCGGAACTGCCAAACAGGAAGCCTTCCTGCTTCGTGAAATCGCCGAAGGTCGAGAAGGTGAACGTATTCGCCTGGTTGATTGCGTAAGTCAGCTTGCCGGAATAGAACGGCGTCGTGATCGTGCTCTCAACCGGCACGCGGAAGGTCTGGGTCAGAAAGCTGTTCTTGCGGCGCTGTGGATTAAACGCGCCGAAGAACCAGAGCTTGTCTCTCTTGATCGGGCCGCCGATGTCGAATCCGGCGTCAATCTCGGAGAAGCCGTTCGGGGCGGAGCCGACAAACGGGAAGTTCTTTGTCTCACGAACGAAACTGTTCGCCGTAAAGAACCCGAAAGCATCGCCGCGAAACTCATTGCCACCGCTCTTGGTGATGACGTTGAAGATTCCGCCCGTGCTCTTGCCATACTCAGCGCCGAAAGCGCCCGTCTTGATTTCGACTTCCTGCACAAACTCGAAGGGGAGGTTCGCGCCCGATCCGCCGAAAGCGGGGTCGGTCGTGTTCACACCGTCGAGAATGTAGTTGTTTTCGGGACCGGATGAACCGCCGACACTGGGGTCGCGGTCACGACCCGAAGCGTCGCGCAGACCCGAACGAGCAACGGTTGGAGCAATCGAATAAAGCGACTGCACTGTGCGCTGCGTCGGGAAGTTTGAGAACTGCTCGCTGGAGACGTTCGTGCCGGTTGTATTCTGGCTCGTGTCAACCGATGCGCCGGAGGTATCGGTAATAGTGACTGATGCCTGTTGGCCGGCAATTGCCACTTGAATGTCTGCCGAAGATGTTTTGGAAAGATTAACTTCAACATCGCTTCTGGTGGTCTCGCCGAAGCCTGAGACGGCTCCAATAACGACCGAGTATCTTCCCGGGGGAAGATTCAAAATTCGGTAACGCCCCTCATCATCCGTCGTAGCCGTCTGAGGGCTGATCAGGTTCGGGCCTGACACAGTAATGGTGGCATTTGGCACAACGCCGCCAGAGGGGTCTGTGACCGTACCTTCAATCGAACCTGTCGTTGATGACTGGGCCATCGCGCCGCTCATAGTAAAGAGCGCAAGGCAAAGAGCCAGCAACGACATGGTAAAGATTCGCATTTTCA
>JACCVS010000662.1 GCA_013698055.1 Acidobacteriota bacterium | reverse complement strand
TAGATTTCGTCGGCGGTCATGATGCGCGAGACCGCCTGTTTGGCAGAGCGCACTTTCCATTCCCGTCCCTCGCCGTCGCTGAGGCGAAATCGCACGCGCTTGAAGATGAGCGGCTGGCCGCTCTCGTTTTTGATCTCCAGCCGCACGGGCAGGAGTCCTCCAAGCGGCAGGTTCGCTTGAAATAAATCCTGGCTCTCTTCGTCGGTCAAAAGCGGCACGGCGCGAACGCTGAAACCGCTGGCGCTCGTCTCTTTGCCTCCCGTCACCGGCGCGTCAATTTTCGGCTTAACTTTGTAAAGCGAACCGCCGCAGCCTGCCACGACGATGCTCAATCCGAGCAGCATCCAACACGCGGCGCGACTTGTTAAATTGAGTTTCATTGCTTTGCCCATCTCGCGCGCACTCTCTCACGCACGCATCCGGGGTGTCAACGCAGCGGTTGATTGTCGAGCTTGAAAGTCGAACCGCGCGGCTGACACCCTGTTACTCCTCGTATTCGTCCGATCCCTGAACCCACATGAACGATTGGATGTCTATCATATCTCGCGGTCGCAGGTCTTGTAGATCGCTCCGCACTGTCTCGGCAAACGCAAGGAAGCTCGCGTACGTTTCCCATGACGGGCGGGATTTGTACCGGAAGTCGAAGCCATATTCGCGTGCGGCGTTGCGCGTGACCATCGGCTTGAGGAAGATGTGCGTCTCGGGCTGCGCGATAAAGCCGAACACCGTCACGAGCGGCCACGTCAGAACCCGCGTCTGCTTTCGGGGTAAGGCCGCGACCACCTCGCACCATCGTTCAAACTTGCGCTCAACATTCCCCGCACCATGAAGGAAGTCATAGAGTCCCTCGGCAAATAACCGCGCGCCTGCCTCTGATTTCACGGCATCGCGCAGCGCCATCTTCTCGAATGAGAAGATCATGCTGTGGCGACTTTGTTGCTCGATCCGCACCGCGCGGCTGGCAATCTCGGTGAACTCACCGGCGCGCAAGAGCCTGCGAAACTCCTTCTGCCCGAGCGCCTCCTCCCAACGCTCGTGCGACTCCCATTTGTAGCCGCGTTCCCACGAGATGTATTTCTCGCCGTGGAATCCGCCGGGGAAGAACCGAAGAAACTTGCGACGGCAACGAATTGCCTCTTCACAGGGTTGGCCTTGTCGAACTGTGCGCGACGATTCACGCTCGGCGCTGATTGCTTTCGTGCCCATTGCTCGAACCTCCTTGTTCAATAATCGGCGGTACCGATCCCGCCTATCTTGTAGAGCCAGCGTGGGGGTGTGCTATCACAAGGCGGCAAAATGGCTTGTCATGCGGCGCGCACTTCAACATACTCAATGCTCGAAGAAGGCTCAGGGATGGGCTGACCGTCTTCGCGCAATCCCTCAAGATGAAACTCGATGGCCTCTTGGATTAGCTCCAATACTGCTTCTCTTGTATCCGCTATGGCAACACAACCCGGCAAATCAGGCACATGTGCCCCAAAGCTATTTTCACCTTCTTCAACGATCACGGCGTACTTCATATATTCACCCTCTCATTTCAAGCCTGCTTGCTTCAAGATGCTGTTCAGTGCTCCCGGCGGGATATCAATGTTCGCCTTGCCGGAAACTGTAACTGTGCTTTGTCTGGTCGGATGCTTAAACTGGCGGTGGCTGCCTCTCGTCCTAGCTAAATACCAACCATCATTCTCAAGAAGCCTGATGACCTCCTTAACTTTCATGTGAGAATAATATGTTGTCGTCTGCGCTGACAGTGCTCGCCCTCTAAGATTGCAAATACCTCGTCACGCGAGACAGATTCGCTGCCAAGCCCTTGCTCTATGGCACGCGACAAAGCAATATCCTCCATCGCTTCTTCCACAATCTCTTGCACGAGGTTTCGCTGTTCTTCGAGCGCTTCGGCTAGAGCGGATTTCACCAAATCTTTTAATCTCTCTTCATCAATGGTCGCAGTCGCCATAGTCTATCTCCCCAGCAATAAATTGTCGCCAATGGCTCGATAAAAGCCTACGAGTTCATAAATCTCGATAAGCGCTCGCGGGCTTGTCTTTGAACTTTTTTGCGGAGCAGCGGCGTCCAGCCTAAGAGGAATCCGGCAGGGCCTAAAGCCATGCGACTCCACTTCCAGAAATCGAAAGTGTCCGTGTGCTTAATAATCTTTCCATCTTGAAATTCAAACGCTGCGTCTATCTTGTTATGAACTCGTCGCCCGGTGGCGGAGAAGTCATATCGAGCTTCCCAATAAGCTCCTCCCGTTTGGTCATTCGCCTGAATATCTGAAAATGTCAACTCAAAGTTTTTGGCTTGCGAGCATAGCATCTTCCACATCTCACCGGCTTCCGGCCCGGTTAAAACGGGGAAGACCGGATCGGAAAAACGGATGTCCGGATGATAACAACGCGACATCGCTTCGGCATCCAGTTTTTGAAATGACGTGTAAAAGGTTTCGATTAGATTTTCGTTCGGGTGCAT
>JACCVS010000660.1 GCA_013698055.1 Acidobacteriota bacterium | reverse complement strand
AGTCATGGGTATTTTGAGGGTCATCAATTTCAGAGTATATGTCTCGGCTCACACATTATCACTCTCCTCCCAAGAGAGCGTGTTGACCGGGCTATTGTCCAAGTTCTCCCGAGCATGATCATATCGCCTGATCAGACTGTGTGAAAACTCGATGTGCGCGCCGCCCGAATAATCATTGACTCCATTTGCGGGACGAGATTTCTGTACTTTCATGTGCAAACAAGAAAACCCGAAGCTTATGCTACTTCTCTTACCATCTTCTCAACTGCCATAATGTTCAGCACTCGCTTCAGGTTATAACAAAGCACCGTCAGGCTCATCTCCGTCGCTACCTTCTTCAACCCCCGCAGCAGGAAGTATCCTTGATTCATCCCTCGCTTCATTGTCCCGAATGGATGCTCGACGAGTTGACTGCGCAGTCTCATCTTCTCAGGATGGCTTCTCAGCCTTTGCGCCATTCTCTCCAGCACATCCTCATCCATGAGCCGCTTAATGGTTCGCCCGCGATTATTCTCCGTACAGACCGGGCGTGCCACGCAGCTCCTGCACGCTGTCGTCCTGTAGTAGCGCTGCCTGACGCCGTTCCTTTCCGGCGTGGTAAACCGGTGGGTCAGTCGTGCGCCTTCAGGGCACTTGTAAGTATCAGTCGATGAGTCGTAACGGAAGTCATCCTTGGTGAACAACTTCTTCAGCTTAGGCGAGACGTGCGCTTTCGGGATGTAAGTGACGATGCCCTCTGCTTCACACCTCTTGATCTCTTCGCCCGAGTAGTAGCCTTTATCGGCTACCGCTTCAAGAGTCTCGACCCCTCTGACTTGCCTAGCCGTGGTCGCCATCGCAACGAGGCATCCCTCGTCAGTGTGCGCATTGGTGACCTCGTGATGAACGATCAGCTTATGCTTACTATCGACCGCCGTCTGCACGTTGGAGCAGACATCCACCCCCTGCCCGACCGACATCAAGCGGCTATCCGGATCGGTCAGTGATATTTCCTGCGCGCCGCTCTCCTGCAACTCGCGGGCTAAGTTCTTGTGAAACTGCCCGCGCTCCCTGAGTTGCTCGATCTTCACTCGTAGTTCTTCAACGGACGTTTTGGCGGCTGAAGGCTTGGCCGCGTCCTCCTGTTCCATCTCGGCAAGGTAAGCGGTAATTCGCTCGTCGATAGATTTGATGATGCGCGCCAGCTTCGCCGGGTTGAAGTTCCGCTTGCGGCTGTTCACCGCGCGGAACTTACTGCCGTCGATGGCAATGAGTTCGCCGCCAAACAGTTCCAGCTTCTTACAAAGAAGGGTGAATTCGCGGCACACCCGCTTGATGGCCTTCAGGTTGTCTCTGCGAAAATCGGCGATGGTCTTAAAGTCCGGCGCGAGTCTGCTCAATAACCACATCACCTCGACATTGCGCCCCGCCTCTCGTTCAAGCATGCGCGAAGAGCGCACGCGGTTCAGGTATCCGTAGATGTAGAGCTTGAGCAGGTCAGCCGGATCGTATCCGGGTCTGCCGGTCGCGGCGGGAGTTGCGCGAGCGAAGCCGAGTTCGACTAAGTTGAGGCTGACAACGAATGCCTCAATGAAGCGTACCGGATTATCTTCGGCGATGTAGTCGTCTAAGGCTTGTGGGAAGAGCAGGACTTCCGAGCGGTCAGCACCACGGATGTGGCTCATCAGCAGATCACCTCAGGCTGGTAGTTTAAGAAGTGATACGATTAAACGAGAACCGAAGTTTTCACACAATCTGAGACCGTGGTATGGTCCACCGACAAGCCGCGCTCCCGCATCATCTCTTCCAGATCCCGGTAGCTCAGTTGATACCTGCAGTACCAGCGGACGCACAACAGGATAAGGGTTGGCTCGAAGTGACGCCACTTGAAGGGGGATTTGGTTTGTTTCAAGATAATGATTCCCGAAGGGTATGATGAATGAACTCAAGGAGGATAATAGCTCAGAAGTGATTCCTGCAACACAACCATCTGTTTTACTTGCCGCGCTACTCGCCGCACCTGAACATCGTCGAAACGCTGTGGCGCAAACTCAAGTATGAATGGCTCGCTGCGAAAGATTACGAAACGAAAGAGACCTTATGCTATGCGGTCAGGCTTGCGCTTAAGGCAGTCGGAACGAGTTTGCGCATCAACTTTTCAGGATTCAATCTTAGCTTACTCTAAATCTGTCGGAGTACTTACTTCCATTTGCTCTGATTATTCTACACCCTTACTCTGGCTGCGCTAGGCCGAGAAGAGCCCCGAGCATTGAAGGCGACCACTTGTCACCCAAAATTGTTTAGGACGCTACTTCCCTTTTCTACGCTAATTCCCATACCCCCCTCCTGAAATAATCATTGATATGCAGACAACACTGTGTTATAAGCGGAGGGCATGCTGAAACAACCCTTTTCTATTAGCCCGAATCCCCACTTGCTGTACCTAACGTCGGCGCTCCAAGTAACGCTTGAGAAGGTCCGCTTTGTGGTTGACTCACGCCAGGGTCTGACGGCCATCCTGGGGGATGTGGGCCTCGGCAAGTCATCCATCATCCGGTATCTTTTCAATGAATACGATGCGCGAGACGAGGTTGCAGCGACACTGATCCCCTCTCCCAACTTCCCTTCTGAGTTCGCGTTTCTCAAGAAAATCTGCGCCGACTTTGGTTTGCCCGCGCGGCGCTCCATGGGCGATCAGGAGAATGAGCTGCGCAATTTCCTGGTTGGCCTCTACACCGAAGATAAGGTCTGCGTCGTCTTTATTGATGAGGCGCAGCGCCTCCCCGGGCGGCAACTGGAACTCGTGCGCACGCTCCTCAACTTTGAAACCGACGAGACGAAGCTGATTCAGGTTGTGCTTTCAGCCCAGTTGGAGCTCCGCACAAAGCTTATGGATAGCAGCAAAAAGGCTCTGCGGAGCCGGATTTTCGCGCCCTCCATGCTGGCCCCGCTCTCGCTTAACGAGACCGAGGAGATGGTCGAGTTTCGCTGTAAGCAGGCTGGCGTGCGTAATACCTTCACTAAGCTGGCAGTAGAAACGCTTTACACGCTGACGGGCGGCGTGCCCCGGGAGCTGCTCAAGATTGCGGCGGTCGCCTGGAAGTTCAGCGAAGCCGATGGTCATAAGATCACGCCTGAGTTAATCACCGAAGCCGCCGGCGAGGCGGTGCTCGCTGTGGAGCAAGAGAATGCCTAGCAGCAGATGGCTCAAGGCTGTTCCTTCCCCGGAAGTCTCTGCGGATCAGAAGTCCGTGGCGACACCCAACGTGAGCATGAGTGACCTGCGTCGGCTCGAACGGGAGAAGCAGCAAAAGAATCAAGAGAACCAGCCTCCAGTTTCAGCCGCTGATAATTCCTCTATACCTCAACATGGTATACCGTTAGAAAGCATACTTAGCGCTGGCATACCGGAAAAAGGCATACCCACTAAAGGTATACCTCAAAAAGGTATAGGCGGAAATAAGGTGCGCACGACAAAAAAGCAGGTTGAGACTTCTCCACTCAGTCAGGCCAGCGCTGAGCGCGGGTTTTACCCGACTTTCAACGATCTAGATGATCTCATTATCCCGGGCTACAAACTTGACCCTTACGAGCAGACCGTCCTCAGGAGACTCTACAGACTTTCCAGGGGCTTTAGATCGGTGGATTGTGAGGCTGGATTGGGAGCGCTCGCCAAGGCATGTAATATCGCCCGGTCGCAGGCGCAGAAAACCATCGCTTCATTAATGACGCGGGGACTCATTCGCTCGCTCGGCCATTCACAGGCCGGCACGAAATACAGGGTACTTGAGCAGCTTCCGGCCATGCCGCCTAAAGGTATACCTGGTAAAGGTATACCTCAGGGCGGCGAAGGTGTACCTCAAGATGGTGCGCGAGGTATACCGCAGGAAGGTAACAATAAATATAATAAGGATTTAATAAACACACACAAAAACACAGCTAGTGTGAGCGTGGGATCTAAATTCATGCTTGAAGAATGCAGAAGGTACGCGCAGCATTTGCAATCAACGGGGCAGGGAATTAACAATCCTGGTGGATATGCGACAACCATCCATCGAACCGGCGAGGCTGATCTTTTGATCGAGAGTTTCCTTAATCCGACCACAGCAACGCAAATAGATTCTTCACAGTGCCCGGACTGCAAAGGGAGTGGCTTCTATTACCCGAATGGTCCCAGTGGTGGAGTAGTCAAGTGCAAGCATGAGAAACTGATTCTGAATAGTTAACATAATGTCCCGTGCTTTGTATCCAATGACCCATACAGCATCAATACAGAGATGGTTTCACACAGCCTAAGTTCAAGCACACAACAGTGTAGCTCGCAGAAATTCCATTCTTCTGCTGGCAATTCCGATAATGCCCCTTTTCAGAAGAGAACTGAAGCGGGTTTCTATTCAGCTATCAGGTAAAGGCTGGCAAACATTGCTGATTCTGGCGAGATAAGGGCGTCATTGATCGGCAGTAGTCTACTTCCTCTCTTGATGCCTCAGGTTTTCTTCTAGAGAGAGGACACCGGTGGGTTGGGA
>JACCVS010000657.1 GCA_013698055.1 Acidobacteriota bacterium | reverse complement strand
TGAAACACTTGCCGCACGTCTCGTCTTCGCAGGTGGGGCATTCACCCCACCTTTGACCAAAGGGATGCTGCGCCCCTTTGGATTCCCAAGCGCGAAGACTGATTCATCCCCACCGCAAGCAGTGGGGCATCCTCAGGGTTCTTCGTAATTGCTGGATGAAACTATGGCTGCTTGGCGTAGTCTTAGGACCATTAGTTGCCGCAATAAAACCAGAGTCGGCTATGCTGATCTTCGTGTGTTGGCACTTTTAGTTTGATCGGATTTCCTCGGGCGACCACCCTTCTTACCGTTCTCACGAACTGCGGCAGCTTTCGCTTCTGACGTCACGCTCCCGCCCTTTCGGCCTAATTCAGCCATCCACGCGCGCGTACCGAAGATGCCTTGCAGCAGTCCGGCCAGACTAAAATGCGCGTCCAACTTATCCCATCCGAGTGCTAACCCGGGAGGCAGTATTTCCACTTCCGCCAACTCCTCTGGCTTTGCGCCAGCCAGACCTTGCACCAGTTCCGGCGGGAAGACAAAGGTACAACCGTTCGTCAACTCGACGATGAGCTTGCCGGATTTACGATCGTAGCGGGCGGACTTGGCCCGCGGCTCTGTCTTCATCTTCTGTTCGCCGCGCCGTGTAGCTTGCGCGTACTGCCGCTTGAACTCTTCGTCGCTCATTCTCCACTTAGCCATGCCATCTCCTCCATTCGGCTAACAGCATCTCCTGATGATCCTCAACCAGCCTGAGTGCCCTGCGTGTATTTCTAACTCTCATTTCTCTGTTCTCACGGATCGAAGGCCCTTCGTCCTCCCCGCCCAGGTAAATAAGGACCTGACCGTCTGCGTCGAACACATGAACGTGCGCGGGCGCGTGGTCATTAGTGAAGACTATCACCCTGAATCCACTCTTTGTCAGCACTCTCGGCATGGTAAGAATATAATCTAAGCGGTTAGGTTTAGTAAAGGTATTTATGCGCGCTCAAGAGCGCCTTACAGGGTAGCATCTAAAAGCCCGTTAACTTATCTTGACACATTTTTACATAACGTATATTGTTTCCTGCCGTATTGGAGGCAAACAGATGATGGATTCAACCCCAACGGATTTAATCAGCACGACTGAAGCTCAACATTTGCTTGGTATCAGCCGACCGACAATGGCGCGATTGCTCAAAGATGAGGTCATACGCCACTTCCCTAACCCGATTGATAGAAGAGTGAAATTAGTCAGCAAAGCGGAGGTTGAGGCATTGAAGCCCAAGCGTGCGGAGGCAGCATGAAAACAATCGCTATAGCAAATCAAAAGGGCGGTGTCGGTAAAACTGCAAGTGCTGTCTCCCTCGCCGCGGCCCTGCGCACGCAACATCGAAAGCGAGTCCTGCTGTGCGATCTGGACGCTCAAGCTAATGCTACTTCGTGGCTGGCAGATAACGCCGGTGAGAATGGGAAATCCACATACGATGTCATTATGCGGAGTGCTTCCCTTCCCGATTGCATTGTCAAAACCAAGAGCCGGATTGATCTTCTCCCCTCAAACCTTAGAACGGCCAACCTGGATGTCGAGCTTTTGGGCGTTATCAAGTTCCACGAAAGGCTGTCAGATGCCCTCTCCGATCTGCCAGATAATGCTTATGACTACGCTATTCTGGATTGCCCGCCCAATCTATCAATGAACACACTTAATGCTTTTGGTGCGGCGTCGGTAGTCGTGATCCCCGTAGAGGTCAAGCAGGAAGCCTTTGACGCCGTTTCGCATCTGATGACCACCCTTTTGAAAGTCACTGGTGGACGCTCGACGATTAGACCATATGGGCTGCCTACTTTTATGAACCGCACGAACCTGGCAAAAGATATTCTGGAACTGATGCAGGAGCGTTTTCAGTCTCTTTGCCTTCCGCCGATCCACCAGAATACGCGCCTTGCTGAAGCTTTTGCTGCCCGTAAAACCATTTTTGAGTATGACCCTACATCATCGGGCGCGATGGACTATATGAGAGCAACGAAGGAGCTTGTTAATGACCTCGAAGAAGCGAAAGTACGGAAATCTCTCAGAGAGACCGCTGCCGACTGAAGACGAATCCCTAGTTGAAGACGTTTTCGCTGCTTTCACCCGCCGCCCCGCCACAATTCCATCAGACGCCCCCCCTGCACCTCCTGCATCCCCTGCACGGAATGCATCGGGTGAATCAATCGCACCCGATGCACCAAAAGCCCATTATCCCCTGCACTCTGCACCCGGTGCACAACATTCACCCCCTGCATCACCTGCGCCCGTTGCCGGGTTTACCCGCGTCCCAAATGACATGCTCGACCGTACCTTACCGACGCTGGAAGTCTACGCTCAATCCCTGCTCGTGCGCCTCTACAGGCTCTCCAGAGGCTTTAATTCAGACACCTGCAATGTCAGCGTCGGAAAGCTGGCAACTGCCTGTAACTTCAGCACTAGAAAGGTTCAGATGGGTCTTGCTGCGCTTGAAATGCGAGGCCTTATCCAGCGCCTGAAGGAAGACCATAAAAATAAGGACTTCAATCTTCGCGGTATCACTTTCAAGATCCTAATTTCTGACCCATCCCCCGCACGGCGTACACCCCCTGCACAACTTGCGCCGGATGCACCACCCGCACCGGGTGCACCGGATGCACCCAATAAAGTAAATATACAAAAAGAAAACACACAAACACAGGAAGTGGTTGTGCGTGTAGGTTCCAGGTTCTCAATCGAAGAGTGCAGAAGATACGCGAAACATCTGCAATCCACAGGGCAGGGAATCAACAATCCAGGTGGCTACGCGACGACAATCAATCGAACCGGCGAAGCTGATGAGTTGA
>JACCVS010000031.1 GCA_013698055.1 Acidobacteriota bacterium | reverse complement strand
AACACCCACAGGGCAGGCACATCCTGGAAAACTTCCTGGACTAATATTAAAAGAGCTAATGCCCTACGGCTTTAGATTTCATCTCCCAGAGATGAAAAGGTAGCGTCCGTTCTCTTCTGGACAGTTCCTACCTCGTATGTTAGCCTTTCTTCACGTTATCGAAGAACAAGCGGACATTTGATGTTCGCTTGTTTTTATTTTGTGCAGCTCTTTTCGGCGCACCGCATTAAGGATGCAAGCCCCCAACTCCGGCTGACGTTTTTCTTAAAACTCCTAGAGCCGGAGGTCGAGTCATGGGAAAGAAAGGACTCGCGCGCCGCGCCGCTGAAAGATTGACAATCACCCTCGGAAACAGGAGAAACCGACAGATGAAATTGTTTTATCGCGGAGGCGTGAGCCTGATCGCCACGCTGTTCGCAGCTTTTTTGATATTTTACGCACGTCCTCTACTGGCAGAAACAACCCCCTCGCAAGGACTTTCCGCTCAAGAGCAGCAAGAGACAAAAGCACCCGCTCAAGCGGCACAGCAGAAAAAGGAAGCAGCAGCCAAGACAACAGCTCAGACTGAAACAGCAGAGCTTTCGGCAGATGTCTCCGGCACCTCATCTTCTACAACAGCCGTCAAAGACAACGACGCGACCGCTGCGGTCTCCATCAAAACCGTAAATTCTACGGAACCAAATCAAGCGCCGCTGACAGCGCCGCAATCCTATATCGCGTTTTCTTATAGCCTGTGCTGTCGCGGTGCAAGCGGGATGGGCGTTCGTCGCGGCACAATCGCCGCCGACCCGAGAATCCTGCCTTTCGGCACGCGCGTCTATCTGACCGGAGGAGGCTCCTATGACGGCGAATACCTCGTCACGGACTCAGGCACGGCAATCAAAGGAAACAAGATTGATGTCTGGGTTCCAACCATTCAGGAGGCTCGCCGCTTTGGACGCAAAAACGTCAAGCTCACAGTCCTGAGCTACGGCGGAAAGAAAAAAAGGCAAAAGTAAAGACCAGGTAAGTGTAAAGCCGAAAGTCCAATGTCCAGAGTCAACAACGCGTTCGTGACTTTGGACATTGGACTTTCGGCTTTGGACTCTCTTCTTTTGCTTTTTTACCTTTTGCCTTTGTAAGATGCGTCTAAGATGAATCAAGACAAATCAAACGCGGACGTTCCCATCGCGGAGCCGCTTGTCGAGGTCAGGCGCGGCTCGATTACGGAATCGCGCCATCGCGGACACATCGTCGCCGTGGATGGAGACGGCCAGATTGTCGCTCAACTCGGCGCGCCGCAGCTTCTCACCTTCCTGCGTTCATCCTCCAAGCCGCATCAGGCCATCCCACTCGTCGCATCCGGTGCGGCTGACCGCTTTGGCTTTACCGAAAAAGAGATTGCCATCTGCTGCGGCTCGCACAACGGAGAAACGATTCACACGGAGACGGTCGCTCAGATGCTCAGGAAGATCGGCCTTGATGCAAGCGCCCTGAAATGCGGCGTGCATGAGCCATTCAGCGCGGACGCTGCGCGCGAGTTGCACGAACGAGATGAACAGCCCACCGTGCTGCACAACAATTGCTCGGGCAAGCATACGAGTATGCTGGCGCTTGCGCTCCACCTCGGCGCTCCCGTTGAGACTTACGATGAGCCGGGCAATCCCGTGCAGCTCAATATCGCCCATCGCATCGAGCAGTTTTCGGGCGTGCCGATTGAAGACGTGGCCGTTGGCATTGACGGGTGCGGCGTCCCGACCTTCGGTGTGACGGTGCGCGCGATGGCTTTGATGTACGCGCGATTGGTCGCACCGCCCGGTGATTTCGACGACGCGACGCGACAGGCGTGCCAAAGGATTGTCTCCGCGATGACCAAATACCCGGAACTGGTCGGAGGCCGCGCGGAGCGGCTCGACACAGTCATCATGCAGGCCGCGCCGGGACAGGTTGTCTCGAAGGTCGGCGCGGAAGGCGTTTACACGGCGGGAGTGCTGCCATGCCCCGAATGGCCGCGCGGCTTAGGTCTGGCGCTCAAGATCGAAGACGGCGAAGACCGTCGCGCCCGACCGACCGTCGTGATTGAAAGCCTGCGGCAGCTCGGCGTATTGAAACCGGAAGCGCTCGAAGATGTCAGGCAATATGCGAGCTTCGACATAGAGAATCGTCGCGGCGATAAGGTTGGAGAAGTGCGGGCGTCGTTTGAGTTGCAGCGAGTTTGAGTTGAAGCGGGTTTGAAAACTCTCGAAAGAATTTTATATGTCAACTTCTGAAAGTAATGACGCGGCCACTTCCCTGGCTCCTCCGCCTCTTCAGCACGACGGGCGCGGGGAGATCAACGCCTCATCGCTGGCCGATGTCATCCAGTGGTTTCTGGACTTCGACCAGCGGGCGGCTGTCGTCAGGCATCCGAAAGTCGAAGAGCTTTTTCACTGGAAGCAGCAGCAAGCGCGCAACGATAGCGAAACTGTCTTCGAGTTCGATCACGCCGAAGACCGGCTTGCTATCGGCATCATGCAGGCGCTGGCCGAGCACCAGGGCGAGCGCGACCTTCATGCCTGGATCAGCCAGCTTCTCAACGCGCTCGACGATGCGGCGAAAACCAATGAAGAAATTTCCACTGCGTACAAGCTCAACGGTGAAGCAGCATCAACAATCAAGGAAGCGGAGAAGATTCCGACCGAGAGCGGGCGCAAAGTTTACCTGACCTGCTGCTGGCTTGAGACGCTCTGCACAGCCGAACTACGCATCATGGGTTGGGTTTATCAGGAATTATACGGAAAAACGTTTCAGCCTTGATTCAATTGCGGAATGTGGATGTGCCATTGCGGATTCGGATTGAGATTGAAAGACGAGACTATTTTTCTCTCAAGCCCAAATCCGCAATCCGCAAATTTAAGAGGAAGGGAATGCAGCCGCGCCTCTGCTCACAGGGGGAAAGCGAACTTTCTGGCGAATCAGCTTGCTATCTTCCAGAGATTTCTTCATCAGCTTGAACTGAACGATGGCTTGCTTATCGGTGAGAGCCGACACCACCACAGGGTTTATCGTCGGAATCGTCACGAACCTGAAAGTATCGCCCTTGCTCGTCGGCGGATGTGGGAATGACGCCGCCGAACCGGGTAAAGGCGGAGAGGCCGGGCGGACTTCGACAATTCTCGATGGCTGACTCTCCCATACGCTTCTGGCATGGAGCAGACGCTCTGCGCTGTTATTCTCACGCGGGGCTTCGGGCGCTCTTCGGGCGATCAATCCGGCATCAAGCGCGGTGGCAGATGTACGTGGCGCGCTGGCGCTGGGTTGGTAGGAAGCGAGAGATGCCCTGCGATTTGCTTTAGGACTGCTCAATTTCCGGTTCGTCCATGCTTCCGCACGCGGAGGAAGGGAGCAGTTAGAGGCCACTTCCGTAGACGAGGCTTTCAACGGCCTTGTGGCCGCAAGTGTTTCCGTTCTGCCCGCTTCCCTTTCGCCGGGCTGCGAAACCATGCTCCAGAACTTAACCTGGGCTTTATAATGAACGATAGCCAGCAATTTGCTGACCTCTTGTACGGCTTGCGGTGTGCCTACCAGAGCAATCATCGCTACGCAAGATATGGTTAACCGTCTGCTTTTCATCTTCTCACCATCGTGCTTTCGCTCGAAAAGGCATTCTGAGCCAGATCGTAGTCTTTGCTAATCAGGAGTTGCTGAAAGAGCTTTTTGCCGTTCTTATTTCGTAAACACCGCTGCCGACAGGTTTGTGGCAAAATAAACGGCTTATTATCTAATTACGTGCCTGGCACTGTGGAGTTCCAAAACTTTCGCGAGGCGATCCTTGAAAAGTATTCTCGACGTAAACGCCGGGCGTGAGTATATTGTGCATATAGTTGAAGCCGGTTCGGAAAAGCAGAGGCAGCTATCCTGAGAAAGCAGGCGAAAACCAAAAGGAGATAATCATGGAAGAAAAAGAAGGACAAAGTGAAAATCAGAGCGGTGGGCAAAAGCCGACGCCAGAAGAAAGCCCGGCAGAGAAACTGGAAACGAATACTCCGACAGGCTCTTTAATACCCGGCTCTGAAAATCCCGAGAGCGAAGAGATTAAAAAGGAACTGAATCCCAACACGGAGTAAACCTGACCGCTTGCTCCTGCCTCTCAACACGGAAGCTCAACCTTGAAGTGCCGCGCGCTCGTGAATTGCTGCGTTAAAGAATCTGACAGGATGCGTTACATTAAAGTATTTCTGCTGTTCGTCGTGCTGGCGGGTTTTCCCGCCACAGCAGGGCAAGCTCAGGAGAAACCTTTTGACGCGAGCGGCAGCATCGTTACGGGTTCTGTCTGGGAGCTAAGAAACAGCCGCCGCGTCTTGCTGCTGGTTCGTCGAAGCAATGTGGTGGACAGTCGCGGTCAAGCTAAGGCAATCATCAATGAAATTTACAAAGCAGACCCTGAAGCGCCCGTTCGCTATCCGAGGCTTTTTAATTCCCTTGCTCGACGGTTGAACAAGTACATGAGCAAGCGCCGCAATATCACTGCCGTCAAAAATGTCTCGGACGCGGATTTCATCGTCTTTTTTAATCTGCTGGAAATCCGCAGGCCGCTCGGAGTTCCCTATCCTTACGGCGAGATGTTCGTCATTCTCAATGATAGATCGGGCGTCAAGCCACCACGCATTGTCTGGAAAACGCGGAAGAATTCGATGTGGGCGGAAGACGCGATAGAAGAGTTTATTAACGACTTGAAGA
>JACCVS010000593.1 GCA_013698055.1 Acidobacteriota bacterium | reverse complement strand
AAGCAACTGCAACGCGGTGCGCGGCCACGCATTGATATTGATCCAATCAAGCATAAATTCACACGGATTGCTCTTGAGGAAGTTCAACAGGGCAAGGTGAATTTTGAAATCACCAAAGAGGCTTGAGTTGATTACAGAACAGAGTCGGGAATTGATTGCTCCTGCCCTGCATCCTTTCCGCAGGGTGTTGAAGAAGCGGTTTCTTTTTCTTCCTTCATCTTTTCCAAAGCAAGCCAAATAGCGTAGGCGCTCTCGGCCTCATACGCTTCGCACTCATGTTTAATCGCAAAGTAGGCGGCGAGGCGCGCTGCCTTGCTCCACCCTTGCCGCTGCTCTCGCAGGGCGCGCCAGTATTCCCGCGTATATGAAAAGAGGAACCCAATAAAACCCGCCTGTTGATATTGAACAACGTGCGTCGCCTCATGAGCGATTAACCCGGCAGACACCACCAATCGCCCCATGTCGTCCCGCCCAACTGCTTTCGCCGCGATGAAGATGCGCCGCCCAAAAGTGATCGCTTGAATGTGAAATGCCTTCGTCAGACGCTGCGACCAACGCCCCGTATAAATGTAAACGGGCGGCAATCTCAGCGTCTCGTTCTCAAAATGATCGCGAAGAAAAGCCTCAATGCGTTGGTGGGATTCTGGAGCGAGAAGCATAACAACAGTGACAAGTGACAAGTGACAAGCGATGAGCAAGAGGTTTTATCTTGCCACTCGCAACTTGTCACTTGTCACTGTTTTTACATCCCCTTATAGTCCGGCCCGCCGCCGCCCTCGGGCGTGACCCAGTTGATGATCTGGTAAGGGTCCATGATGTCGCAGGTCTTGCAATGCACGCAGTTTGAAAAGTTGATCTGCAAATGGCGCTTGCCATCTTCTCCGGAATCAACCATCTCGTAAACAGCAGCAGGACAGAAGCGCTGACAAGGGTTGCCGTATTCTTCGGCGCAGCGCGTCGAGCAAATATTTGTGTCGAGCACGTGCAGATGCACTGGCTGGTCTTCATCATGGCCGACTGCCGCGTGGTAAACATCCGTCACCTTGTTGAAGGTGAGTTTCCCATCGAAGCGTAACCCGTCATAACGCTGCTCGATCTGGTCTCCCTGATAGCCATAGGCCGAGAGCTTCTCCATCGCTTCATGCCCCGCTTCAGAGCTGGCGCGGTCAAAGATTCCCCATGAGCGACCGCCCGTGATGAATTGCAGTCCGGTGTTTACCAGCCCGAGCCAGCGACCATGACGAAAGCCCGCGTGAAAGTTCCTGACCTTACGCAGCTCTTTCATAATCCAGCTCTCATTGACCAGTTGCTCATATCGCTGTAGCTGCTTTGCCGAAAAGTCGTTTGCCAGCAGGGATTCAAAAATCGCTTCGGCAGCGAGCATTCCGCTCTTGATCGCCGTGTGAATACCTTTTAAGCGTTGCGAGTTGAGAAAGCCTGCGCAATCGCCGATGAGCAGCACTCCGTCAGCGTAAATCTGAGGCATCGCGTGCGGCCCGCCTGCGGCAATCGTCTTGGCTCCGTAGCGAATCAGCTTGCCGCCTTCCAGAAGGCGCGCGAGAAACGGGTGCTGCTTGAAACGTTGAAGCTCTGCGTGCGGATCAAGCAAGGGATCGCGGTAATCAAGTCCCGTGACATAGCCGACGTTGAGAATGCGATTTTGCATTCCGTAAATCCAGCCACCGCCGTAGGTCTTCGCGTCCGAAGGATAGCCCAGCGTATGCGTCACGCGCCCCGTTGGGTAACGGTCATCCGGCAGTTCCCAGAGTTCCTTGAGGCCGAGACTGTAGACCTGCGGCTCGCGCCCGTTGTTCAAATTAAGACGCTGCGTAAGCTGCTTTGTCAGAGATCCGCGAGGGCCTTCGCCCAGCACCGTGACCTTCGCCCGCAGATCAACGCCCGGCTCGAAATTGGCTTTCGGCTTCCCTTCTTTATCAATCCCCTTGTCGCCCGTGCGAACACCAACGACGCGGTCGTCTTCGTCGTAGAGCATATCCGCTCCCGGAAACTCGGGGAAGATGTTGACTCCCGCTTCCTCACATTTTTCGCCCAGCCAGGCGGTCAGACGATTAAGAGAAACGATGTAATAACCATGATTCTTAAGAGGCGGTGGAGTGACCGGTGAGCGAATGGCGCGAGTTTTTGTGAGGTACAGGAAAAAATCTTCGTTGACGGGAGATTCAAGCGGCGCTCCCTGTTTGATGAAATCCGGCATCAATTCCTGCAACGCGCGCGGATCCATCACAGCACCCGACAAAATATGCGCGCCGACGTAAGCGCCCTTTTCAATCACCCCGATTTCGATCTCACCAAGCGGTTGCCCTTCCCGCTTCCCACTGGCAATCAACTCATTGTGCTCTTTAACGAGCCGCGCCAGATGTAGCGCACCGCTCAGATTCGCCGGACCCGCCCCGACGAAGACCACATCCATTTCCAGAGTTTCTCTTTCCAAAACGTCAACTCCTATTCGACCGATAGACGGTTGTCTTCTATTACTCAGATGATAAAGGCAAAAAATGAATGGCCATTCAGTCAGCGAGTATAACAAAGAGGCATTAACTAAGTCGAAGCCTTGAGGCTGACATGTTCGGTTATGCTTGTCGCCTGTTACTTGCCTGTTAGCATCTTCAACGCCCTGCCTGTAGAATAATCGAAATTCAACAAGCTACGAGGGGATTATGACAGAGCACAAGCACACCAACCGTCTCTCGAAAGAGACCAGCCCGTATCTTTTACAGCACGCGCACAACCCTGTGGACTGGTATCCGTGGGGCGAAGAAGCTTTGGAACAGGCACGCAAGGAAGGTAAGCCCATCTTGTTAAGCATCGGCTATTCGGCCTGCCACTGGTGTCACGTGATGGAGCACGAGTCTTTCGAGAACGAAGCGATTGCAAAGCTCATGAACGAGAACTTCGTTAACATCAAAGTTGATCGAGAGGAGCGCCCCGACCTGGATCAAATCTATATGAACGCCGTGCAGATGATGACCCGGCATGGCGGCTGGCCGATGACAGTGTTTCTGACACCTGAAGGAGTTCCCTTTTATGGCGGCACTTACTTTCCGCCGGAGGACCGGCATAACATGCCCGGCTTCCCGCGCGTGCTTCTCGGGGTGGCAGATGCCTATCGGTCGCGCCCCGACGAAGTGACAGAGACTGCCGTTTCCATCCTTCAGGAATTGCGAAACATGGGGCAGACGCGCGAATCAAACGAGATTCTCAACGCTGAGATTCTTGATGGGGCAGAGCGCAACATCGCACGCAATTACGACCCACGTTACGGTGGATTCGGCAGCGCGCCGAAATTCCCTGCCGCAATGAATCTGGAATTTCTTTTGCGCCAGTACCATCGAACAAATCGAAGCGAAACTCTGGAGATGATCGAAAACACCTGCCGCAAGATGGCCGAAGGTGGGTTGTACGATCAACTCGGCGGTGGGTTTCATCGTTACTCGACAGACGCACATTGGCTTGCTCCGCACTTTGAAAAGATGCTCTATGACAATGCGCTGCTCGCACGTCTTTATCTGCACGTTTACCAGCAGACGAAAGATGATTTCTACAGACGAATCGCCGTCGAGACACTCGATTATGTTGTCCGCGAGATGACGGATGAGCGAGGCGGGTTCTATTCCACACAGGACGCGGACTCGGAAGGCCATGAGGGCAAGTTCTTCGTCTGGACGGTGGATGAAGTGAAAGGGATTCTGGGCGAGCAGGACGGCGCTCTCTTCTGTGCTTTTTATGATGTGACAGAAGGAGGAAATTTCGAGGGTAAAAATATTCTGCACGTCTCGCGCTCTCTCGAAACAGTGGCAAAGGAAGCCGGAGTGACGACCGAGCGTTTACAGGAAGCCTTGATGCGCGGACGGCATGAACTGTTTGAAGCCCGCGAGGGGAGAATCAAGCCTGACCGTGATGAAAAAGTCCTGACCGCGTGGAACGGCCTGATGCTGGCGAGCTTCGCGGAAGCCGCCGCGATTCTTGAAAGAAACGATTATCGAGATGTGGCTGAGAAGAACGCCCAATTCGTTCTTGAAAATTTGAAACGCGATGGACTGTTGCTTCGCACTTACAAAGACAACCAGTCGAAGTTGAACGGGTATCTGGAAGATTATGCTTTTTTCGTTGATGGACTCCTCGCTCTTTATCAAGCGACGGGAAGACTTCTCTGGCTGGAGGAGGCTCGCACGCTCTCCGATCAAATGATCGAAGAGTTTTGGGACAATGAAGAGGGAGGATTTTTCTATACGGGCAAGAGCCATGAAGAATTGATCGTGCGCTCGAAGGATTATTTCGACAATGCAACGCCTTCGGGTAATTCTGTTGCTGCCGAAGTGCTGCTTCATCTTGCCGCCTTGACAGCGAACGAAGGTTATTCGCGTAAAGCCGTCACGATATTTCGCCTCCTGCGTGATCCGCTCAAAAGCTACGCTTCCGCATTCGGTCGCTTGCTCGGCGCGCTTGATTTCTATCTCTCAACTCCAAAGGAGATTGCGATTATTGGCGAGGATAAAGCGGAGGAAACTCGCTCTCTCCTGCGCGAAGTCTGGACGAGGTATCTGCCGAATAAGATTGTGGCTCAAACAAGCGGAGATGATTTGCGTGCGGTTGAAGTCGTGCCGCTCCTTCGCGACCGCACGATGCTTGACGGGCGCGCGACTGCTTACGTTTGTGAGCACTACACTTGTCAACAGCCGGTATCAACGGCAGCAGAGCTTGCGCGCCAGTTGTCTTCCGATGCAATTCAAGATGCTTCCGGTGGAGCTACAGCAGACTAGGCACTGAAGGCATCTTTCAGCGTCACTAAAAGGTCTTCACCGAAGCGCGCGATCTTGGACGGGCCTAATCCATGTATGGAATTAAAGGCTTCAATCGTGGAGGGTCTCTCCATTACCAGATGTTCGAGCGTTCTGTCAGGACAGATCATGTAGGCCGGAACATTTCCTTCAAAGGCTTTTTCAAGTCGCCACTTTTTCAAGCAAGTAATCGCCCGTCGCTCGTCATCAGTTAAAGGACGCGGTGGCGGCTGAGGCGCTTGTCGTTTTCCTGGGGCGCGTGTCTCACCGTTCGATGCGGTGAGAGTAGCAGCGCGCAGTGCCTCATCAAAATTCCCCCGTTCTGTGAGGATACGCTGTAACTCATCATAGACGCGCAACGTGATATGGGCGTCCAACGCCGCATATTCCAACTGAGCGCGCGTCAGGGGGCGACGCTTCCAGTTAGACTTCTGATAGCTCTTGTCCAATTCGATGCCGAAGAGATGAGCGACGACTCCCGCCAGGCTGTAAGACGGTAAACGCAAAGCTGCGCGCGCAAGCCGCAGCGTGTCAACGAAGGCCACCGGGCGAAATCCTACGCCAATCAACATTCCTTCATCGAAGCGCGCGTTGTGCGCCGTCATCACGACCTCTGGAGATTCGATTAAAGGTCGGAGCAGTTCTCCATCGACTGTCAGGAAATCAAGGACAAGCACCTCTCCGATGCGAGGCGCGATCTGTACAAGCGAGACTCGGGATTTGTTTGCCGAGAAATCCCAGTAGGTTTCGGTATCGAGGCCGACAATGATTTCGGAATGAAGATTCTGAAGCGCGTTCTTCGCCTCATTGTTATCAGTGATGAAGCGAAAGTCTCGGAATGTTGAAGAGGCAGGGTCAATCACGTCCGGCGTCAATTTACAGGAGATAAATCCACAACAGGCTTTGAGATTATAAAAAGGAAGGCGCGCTGAAATCTCAACGCGCCTTTCTAATTCAGATTCAAAGCAACAGACTACATATTCTTGTTGCCGGGCTTGTTCATGTTCCCGCCACTGTTCATGTTCATGCCGGGCTTGTTCATGTTTCCACCACTCATATTTCCATTACTCATGTTGCCGTTACTCATGTTGCCGCCGCTCATCGGCGTGCTCATCGGCGTGCTCATCGGCGTGCTCATCGGGGTAGACGTGGTGGTCCCGGAGTTCGAGCTATTCATCGTCGAGTTCGAGTTGTTCGCAGTGTCACTTGCACAGCCAATGCCTAAAGCGGCGACTGTCAGCAAGGTAAGAAGAGCTAAGGTTCTACGCATCGAGTTGTCTCCTGTAACCCAGAGGGTCAGATTGTTAGGGAGCCGAGCAGAAGTATTGTTCCCGCTGTCCTCTTTGTAATTCTTCTGCTTCAGTTCAGTCAATTGTTTGAGCCTCATGAGATCAATTCTCTGCAATTTCGAGGTATGTGACAGAGAGCAAACGCACGGGGCAGGTTAATTATCTTCAATCATCTATGTCCGCCTTGGTTTTCATCGTTTGGCGGACAAAAATCGCCTGGGGTCTTAATCAGCACCCCATCATCATAAATACTCGCACCTGATTTCAGCAATATGCTCAAGCAATGAGTTGACACGCCTTCTGCCTGAAACGAATAGCCATTTATCATAGAAGAGCGATTATGGAATTACAGCGCACGTAGTGTAGCACTAGAATCATTGGAAATAAACGAAAAAATTGAAATCCCCAGACAATTCTTTAACTTTTCATGCTGTATTCGCTAAGAAATGCCTTGACGAAAGCATCCTTGATTGAGTATTGTTAGCCCTGTGCCAACAGCGTTTGGCATAAATTCGATTTTTCACTCGCTGCTTTAACTCGGGGTAGGAAAACTTACCGTCCGTCTTTTGAGCTAAGTCACCCTCAAACAAGATACCAATCAAGCTCTCCCTTCACTTTGGTGAGGAAATCATATTCACTATGCCGAAAGGTAACTGGAAAACTCTCGCACTTTTAGGCTGCGTAGCGGCTGTGGCAACCCTACTTCTGATTCTATCGCTTGTCTCAATTGTTAATTTGCCACTAACAGGCTGGGCGGGGTTGCCGCCATTGGCCGGGTTGCTCGTTCTGACTCTGGTTGCGAGCCGCTTTACGGTTTCCGTAACCAATGGGGACGGCATCAGCCAGAGTGAGAAATCCATTGCGGATGCTTTCATCTTCCTGGCAGCGATGATGTATGCCGTTGAGCCTGACGGCGGTGTCGGCCCCGCTGTGGTACTAGCTGCCATAGTCGGCTTCGTCTCTTCGTGGAAAAACTCTGACCGCCGGATCACGGTCTTCACCACCGGGGCGGCTATCATCTCGACTTATGCAGCCGTCTCTCTCTACGCACTTTTGGTAAAGTTTTTTTTCATAGGATCAAACAGCACAGGACAGAGTTTACCGCTTGAGCCTTTGCTTTTACCACTCTGTGCATTAGCGCTCGTTCAGTATTTTCTGAGCACCATTGCTACCTCAGCCTTCATCGCTTTCGATTCAGGAAAGACGCGCCTGACGCTCTCGCGTGAAAGTCTTGTCTGGACTTCTATCACCGAAGTCGGCAGCGCAGCGTCTGCGGCATTGTTTTATTTTGCTCTGTACAGCGGCAGCATTCCTTTCATCTTTCTGGGTATCTTGATTATTGGACTTGTGCATTTGCTGTATCGTTTCGATGAGCAGCGCGTCGCTGAAGTGAGGCGTTCTGAAAAGGAGAAGGTGCGTCATATCCAGGAGATGGCAGACCTGCACATGAATACCATCGAATCGCTGGCCATCGCGATTGACGCCAAAGATCAGACAACTCACGGTCACGTCCGCCGGACTCAAATTTATGCGACGGAAATGGGCAGGCTGCTCACCGTTAGCGAATCCGAGATTCAGGCATTGGTTGCAGGGGCGCTTCTGCACGACATTGGGAAACTCGCTGTCCCTGAATACATCTTGAATAAGCCCGGCAAGCTGACAGAATCAGAATTCGCGAAGATGAAGATTCATCCAACGGTGGGCGGCGATATTCTCAAGCGTGTCAATTTTCCGTACCCGGTTGAAGACATCGTTCGTTATCATCACGAGAAGTGGGATGGAACCGGTTATCCGAAAGGCCTGAAGGCTCTGGGTATTCCGCTCGTCGCCCGGATTATCTCCGTGGTTGATTTTTACGACGCGACGCGCTGTGACCGCCCCTACCGCAAAGGCATGACACGCGAAGATTCCCTGACACTACTCAGGAAAATGTCTGGCTCATCTTTCGATCCTCGGATAGTCGAAGTCTTTATCAAACATGTCGAAGAGTTTGACAATCTGATTGCGACACAAGATATTCGAGAGCAGTGCACAGCAGAATCGAACGAAGATGAAAACGGCGCACGCCCCGATGCCGGACTAGCGTCCGAAACGCTCGGCTCACCCGACAATACGCTCGGCTTCCGCTCTATCACCGAAGCTCAGCGCGAGGTCTTCGCGCTCCATGAAATAGCACAGACAATTGGCTCTTCACTGAATTTACTGGATACGGTCTCGCTCGTCTCTAGCAAGCTGCGCGCGATTGTTCCTTTCGATACATGCATCATCTATCTCGTTGATGAGAAGTCAGGCAAAGCCGCGGCAGCGCATGTTGCGGGCGAGAATGCAGAGGCTTTTGCCAGACGGCGCGTCAGTATTGGCGATGGTATTACGGGCTGGGTAATCGCTAATGCGCGTTCGATGTGCAATGCATCACCAGAGCTCGATCTGGTCGGCTTACCTGAAGAGATCACGAAAACCATCAAAGGAGTTCTCGTCTCTCCGCTCGTTCGCGAAGATGGCGCGTTTGGGGCAATCACACTTTATTCCAAGAGTCGCATCTCTTATACGTCTGAACATGTTCGCCTGCTTGAGTCCGTTTCGCAACACGCGTCCTCGGCGCTTAACAACGCATTGACATTCGAGAAAACCAAAGAAAGCGCGATGACCGACCCGCTGACGCAACTGCCAAACGCACGGGCTTTCTACATGATGCTCGAACAGCGGATCGCCGAAGGCCAGCGGCTGAACAAGGAATCCCTGGCCGTCATCTCGATGGACGTTGATGACTTTAAGAAAATCAATGATTCCTATGGTCATGCGGTCGGTGATCGAGTATTGGCGAGCATTGCCACAGTCATCAAAAAAGAGCTGAGGCAGATGGACATTCTCGCGCGATATGCGGGCGATGAATTTGTCGCTATTATGCCGATGGCCTCAACGACGATGGCGAATATGATTATCGAGCGTGTCAGATCAGCCGTCGAAGCGCAGAAATATTCTGTTCGCACCGGGAAGACCGTTGAGATCGGCATCAGCATCGGCGTCGCCTGCTTCCCCATAGACGGTGAGACAACCGAGCAACTTTTCACTGCTGCCGCTCGCAATATGCAGAATGACAAGCACGCTCGGAAACTTGTGCCGACTCTTTCGGGGACGTCGAATGGCGCACACATGGAGAACTTCACCTAAACATCCAACAGCACTATTTCAAGGCGCATGATGCTTCCCCCAGCATCGTGCGCTTTTTTCTTTGTGCGGTGCTTTTGCGCGCAGTCGAGCATCTCGCGTATAATCCCACCATCGCAATCGAGGTTTTAAGTTTACAATTCGCACCAGTGCAAGTGCGTCGCAATTCCTTTTTGACTGAATGACTGTTAGACGTTTTGCGTTTTTAGTAAGAGACCTATTCCATGACCAAACAAGCCACACCTACGAAATCCACTTCCGGCGCTGATGAAATGAGTGCCACCGGTGTAATTGAAAAAGAAGCGGCAGAGCCGGATAACGCTTCACAGGTACATGAAGATCAGGAAACACGTAAGGCCGAGCAGGCGAATCGAATTGAGCAACTTGATAGCGAGACGCTGCTCAAGCTGCTCAATCAGATGATTCTCATTCGCCGTTTAGAGGAAAAATGCGCGGAATCTTACAGTCTCGGCAAGATCGGTGGTTTCTGCCATCTTTATATCGGGCAGGAAGCTGTCGCCGTCGGCGCACTCTCAGCTCTTCGTCCTGACGATTACGTCCTGACAAGCTACCGCGATCACGGCCATGCCGTAGCCAAAGGCATTTCTCCCGACGAAATTATGGCCGAGCTTTACGGAAAGGCGAGCGGTTGCTCGGCAGGCAAAGGTGGCTCGATGCACCTCTTCGACGCGGACGTGAATTTTCTGGGCGGTCACGCGATTGTCGGCGGGCAGATTCCGCTCGCGACCGGAGTAGCATTCGCGACGAAGTATAAGGGCACAGATCAAGTGACCCTTTCCTTCTTCGGCGAAGCTGCCGTCAATCAGGGTGTTTTTCACGAATCGCTGAACATGGCGCAGCTCTGGAAACTTCCCTGCATCTATATTTGTGAGAACAATCAATACGGAATGGGCACGTCGCTCCAGCGCGCGATGTCGCTTCAAGATGTTTCAAAGAAAGCCTGGGCATACGAAATGGCATCGGAGTTTGTTGACGGAATGGACGTGCTCGCCGTTCGCGAAGCTGTGGCGCGTGCCGTCGAGCGAGCGCGCCGAGATTGCCTACCGTCGCTTCTCGAAGTTCGCACCTATCGCTTCATGGGGCATTCGATGTCCGATCCCGGCAACTATCGCACGCGCACCGAAATTGAAAAGCATCAGGAACGAGACCCTATCAAGCTCTTCACTGCGAGCCTGAAAGAGAAAGACATTTTGACAGACGACCGCCTCGCCGCAATGGAGAAAGAAGTGCGCGAACAGGTCGAACATGCCGCACGTTTTGCCGATGAAAGTCCTGAACCAGACCCGAAGGAACTTTACACGCACGTTTATGCGAATCCGTTGAATGGTCAATAGTTAATGGTGAATAGACGACTCGTCTTAACCATTAACCATTAACCATTGACCATTGATCGAGGTTTACGAATGTCCGTTATCACAATGCGCGAGGCGCTCAATCAGGCTTTACGTGAGGAGTTGCACCGCGATGAGAACGTCTTTCTGATGGGCGAAGAAGTGGCCGCTTATCAGGGAGCATACAAAGTTACCAAAGGCTTGCTGGAAGAGTTTGGCGACAAGCGTGTGATTGATACACCAATCACGGAGCTTGGCTTCGCCGGTCTCGGCGTCGGCGCGGCAATGGTGGGCTTACGTCCCATCATCGAGTTTATGACCTTTAACTTCTCCATTCTCGCCACAGACCAGATTATTAACTCAGCCGCCAAGATGCTCTACATGTCCGGCGGACAATTCAAGATTCCGATTGTCTTTCGCGGCCCAAACGGTTCTGCCTTTCAGGTTTCATCGCAGCATTCGCAGGCCCTAGAATCATGGTTCGCATACTTTCCCGGCGTCAAAGTCGTCATGCCTTCCACTCCGGCGGACGCTAAAGGTCTTTTGAAAAGCTCTATTCGCGATGATGATCCGGTCATCTTTCTTGAGCAGGAGAGAATGTACGGCATCAAAGGTGAAGTATCCGACGATGAAGATTTCACAATCCCACTCGGAGTTGCGGATATCAAACGCGAGGGCAAAGATGCGACCATCGTCGCGCGCTCGCTGATGGTTCCCGTCGCCCTTAAAGCCGCCGAAGAGCTGGAGAAGCAAGGTATCTCGTGTGAGGTGATTGATCCACGCACAATTCGCCCGCTCGACATCGAGACGATCATCAATTCCGTCAAGAAGACCAATCGCGTCGTCGTGGCGGAAGAGTCACACCCTTTCTGCGGCGTCGGTGCGGAAATCAGCGCGCAGATCAACGAGCGCGCCTTCGATTACCTTGACGCACCCGTCCGTCGCGTCTCCGGTGTAGACGTGCCCATGCCCTACGCCAAGAATCTTGAGAAACTGGCGATTCCCGATGTTGACCAGTTAGTACAAGCCGTGCGCGAAGTGGCGTACTTAGAGGAGGGATGAGGGATGAGGGATGAGGGATAAAGAGGACGAGAGCACAGCAACCAGTTATGCTTTCATCCCTCATCCCTCATCCCTCATCCCTTAAAAATGTATGGCTACACAGGTCGTAATGCCCAAGCTCTCTCCGAC
>JACCVS010000580.1 GCA_013698055.1 Acidobacteriota bacterium | reverse complement strand
ATGCCGAAAGGCGTTGAGCACTGTTGATAAACCAACGGATGGTTCGCTGCGTCGGGTTGTGAAGATTCCAATGATGCCGAAAGGCGTTGAGCACATAGAAAGTAAAACATTGTGAACTTCACCCGATTTAGTGGACACGAAGTTTAGGCTGCTTGACTCAATAATTTCTCCTCATACTCCATCGGGCTCAAGTAACCCAACGAAGAATGCCGCCGCCTGCGATTGTACCAGCATTCAATGTAGTCGAAGATCGAGACCCGCGCCGCATCCCTCGTCGGCCAGTCGCTCCGCTCGATTAACTCCCATTCCAGCGTCGCGAAGAAACTCTCGACCACCGCGTTATCATAGCAATTGCCCTTGCGACTCATGCTCGCGACGATGCCTTTGTGCGATAGCAACCGTCGAAACTGTGTCGCCGCGTACTGGACCCCGCGATCAGAATGATGAAGCAACATCTCACCCGGCGCCCGCCCGGCCAAGGCCATCTGCAATGCATCGACAGCCAAGCTGGCCCCGAGTGTGACCTGCATCGACCAACCGACCACCCTCCGACTCGCCAAGTCCAGAATGACGGCCAAGTACAACCAGCCTTCGCGCGTTGGCACGTAGGTAATGTCGGCCGCCCAAACGCGGTTTGTCACTTTGGTCTCTGTCACCCTAAAGCGGCGCGCCAACACATTCTCGGCCACCGGGTGCGAGTGCTTCGAGTCGGTCGTTTGTGGTCGCAAGCGCCGCCGCACTTTCACTCGCAGCCCTGCTTGACGCATCAGCCGAGCCACTCGCTTCCGGCTACAGCTTTCTCCCCGCGCCTGCAACTCAGCATGCACGCGCGGGCTGCCATAAGTCCGACGGCTCTGTTGATGCACGCTGATAATCTGCCTCTGCAACTGCTCGTCACGCTGAACTCTGGCACTGGCGGTGCGCTTCCCAGCCGCATAGAAGCCCGCGCGACTGACGCCCAGCGCCCGACACATCAAAGCGACGCTGAATAGTGATTGGTGCGCTTTGATAGCGGCGTACTTCATCGCGACTCCCTGGCAAAATACGCTGCCGTTTTTTTTAGAAAGTCCCGCTCTTGTCGCAGCGTCTCGACTTCGCGGCGAAGCCTGCGGAGTTCTTCGTCCTGGTTGGGCAGTCGCCCGTTGCCGGGGAAGGCAGCTGCTGGATTGTGGCCGGATTGACCTTCGAGTTGGCGCTTCCAGTTGCGCAGTAGGTTGGGCAGCACGCCTAACTCGCGTGCGACTTGCGCTAAAGGCTTCTCGCCTGAGGTGGCAAGCCGGACGGCCTCTAATTTGAACTCTCTGGTGAATTGTCGTCGTGGTTCTGCCATGAACACCTCTTGGCCCGAGGATAACATCGGGTCTTATCTGGGTGTCCATCAAATCGGGTCAAGATCAGTAGTTTTGGAGGGCAGGGAAATGCAAGGTGTTGGATTGAATGCTTCTAAAAAAGTGACTATGAACTCTGATTGCATAAACAGCGTCTGATTAGAGGCATTCTGTTCCATAAGCTTCCTTCTTAGGAGTTCCTTGAATTTCCTTGCCTATCTATCAAGCGGGCTCTTAACGCCCTTCCCGCCCTTATTCAAGACGTGCGTATAGATCATAGTGGTCTGCACATTGGCATGTCCTAATAATTCCTGAATCGTCCTGATGTCGTAGCCATCTTCCAGCAGGTGCGTGGCGAAGCTATGTCTTAGAGTGTGGCAACTCCCGGGTTTCTTGATCCCGGCCGCACGCACGGCCGCGCGCACGGCCCGTTGCAGCGCCTGCTCATCAGCATGATGGCGACGGACTATCCCAGAGCGTGGATCAACCGAAAGCTTCTGCGCAGGGAAGACGTACTGCCAGCCCCACTCTTTGTCTGCGCGAGGGTATTTCCTGTTGAGAGCGAAAGGTAGATAGACACTCCCGTACCCGGCCTGCACGTCCTGCTCGTGCAGCCTTTTTACTCTGGAGAGATGGCGTGCAAACGGTTCGTCTAATAACCCTGGCAGGATCGTGATCCGGTCACGCCCACCTTTACCTTCCCTGACAATTATTTGGTGCTGCTGAAAGTCAACATCCTTAACTCTGAGTCTGACGCACTCCATCAGCCTCAGCCCCGAACCATACAGTAAACTTGCCATCAGCCAGAAGGTGTCTTTGAGACGCGACAGCACGGCCTCTACTTCGTCCTTGGTAAAGACAACAGGCAAGCGTGCTGGTTTCTTCGCCCGCGCGATATTGTCTATCCAGTCAAGGGAGACGTTCAGCACTTCACGATAGAGGAAGAGGATGGCTGAGAGCGCCTGATTCTGGGTCGAAGCCGCAACGTTACGCTCGTTTGCTAAGTTGGATAACCACCTGCCGATGTCCTGCTCACTGAGTTCGGAGGGGTGGCGCTTATGGTGGAAGAGGATGTAATCTTTGATCCAGTAGACGTAGGCTTCTTCCGTGCGAATGCTGTAGTGTAGTGTGCGAATTTGTTGGCGCACCTGTGAGAGAAGTTTAGGCATGGTGAAATTGCCTTTCTATTTAGTTTGTGACGCCTAATCTACCAGCAGGAGTGACACCTAATCAAGAGCCATGCAGATAAATGAACGAGTAAATGGAGAAAGCCGC
>JACCVS010000578.1 GCA_013698055.1 Acidobacteriota bacterium | reverse complement strand
GGGCGCTCTCGTGATGCGCGCTTAATCAATTCCTGATCCACCAGCCAGGGTTCTATCGCGCCAAAGTAACCGATGCGCGGGCGTGGGATACTTGCGACCTCTGCCGCAACTTCCAACTCACCGCTTCCGACCTTCGCCCAGTGATCGAAATCAACCGCCTGTTCCAGAAGGTAAGAGCGCTCTTGCCCGCGCGTCGCTTCGGCCAGAAGTTTTCGCCCGGAGTAAAAAATAATGTCGGCGGCATCGAGCGCGCGTTCGTGCAGGCGGCGAATCGTTGCCGGGTCTGTCGCATGATCCATCGTGTTCGCATCATACTTGTCCGACACCTGATAGATGACCAGAGATTCATTCAACTTTCCGATCATCTCGACGGCGGTTGGAATGGCAATCCACAGGATAGGCTGTTTGAGGCCGCGACTGCGCGCCAATGCTCCGATCTGTGCGCTCAGAAGCCCGCGATTAACTGCGCGCGAGGCACGGCTGCCGAAGAAAGGCAGCGCGGCGGGCGAGACGACCGTGATGCCTTCGGCAGTTGTGCGCGCGAGCTTCGCATAGCTCTTTAACTTTCTCGCCACACGCGGCAGGAAATCTTTGTTGCCAAGAGAAGTCAGCCCCATCGAAATCGAATTGACGAAGATGACCTTGTTACCGGCTCGTGCAAATCGCCGCATCAAATGGTTCTTCGAGTGCGGATGGTGATACCACCAGTCTTCGCCACCGAAACAGACGATGCTTTTTCCTGAGAATATTGGCAACTTGGAGGACTTTTCTATGCGGTAGTAACGCTGTGTTAGATTTCGCAAGCGCAGAGCTAACCCGTTAGTTTGAGATTGACAGTTATGCGAAAAAGGCCTGCTCTATCTTCTAGGGCAGGCTCTTTGATGGGATTTCGATGAACGTGGATAACTCAAAGAACTTCTCAAGGGCTAACCTCTCTTCTTATCCGGTCTCACTGTAAAACCACGACTCTCCGGCAGTTTCTTTGCAGGAGAAGAAAATCCCTGTTCTTTATTGTTATCTGACCGCTCGGTGATGTCCTTCTTGATAGCTTCCTTCATTCGTTTTTTAGCACGTTTATTCATAGCCAGGATTATACAGAACATTAACCAATAAACATAAAGGAATAAACTTGAGCAATCGTTCACCTGACTCTTTGTTTTCGTTGATGGCGAGAGTCTGGAGTTAAAGATTAACGAGGACGTTTGCTTGCCGGAGTTGTCGGCGCGTATCATTTGAGCGGCCAGGCAAATTCCCAGCAAGAGGTTAAGGAATGTCGGATATTATTCATCGCCCGCGACGGCTGAGACGCAACGAGAACTTGCGCGCGCTGGTGCGGGAAACCAGGCTTGCGGCAGAGGATTTCATTCTCCCGTTGTTCGCTTGTCCGGGCGAAAATGTTCGCCGCGAGGTCTCGTCCATGCCCGGCGTCTACAATCTATCCGTTGACGAGATTGTGCGTGAAGCGACCAATGCTTACGAATCCGGGATTCGCGGCGTGATTCTCTTCGGCTTGCCGGAAAAGAAAGATGAGACCGCGACGGGCGCGTATGCAGATAAGGGAATCGTGCAACAGGCCGTTCGCGCAATCAAACGCGCTGTTCCTGACATTGTCGTCATCGCCGACACATGTCTTTGTGAGTACACTTCGCATGGTCATTGCGGGATTGTTCGCAAGGATGAGGTCTTAAACGACGAGTCAGTCGAACTGCTCGCTCGCACTGCGCTCAGCCAGGCGGAGGCCGGGGCGGACATCGTTGCGCCGTCAGCGATGATGGACGGGCAGGTCAGCGCGATTCGTGAAGCTCTGGATGGCGGGGGCTTCGAGAACATTGCGATTATGTCTTACGCCGTGAAATACGCTTCCGCTTTCTACGGGCCGTTTCGGGAAGCAGCGGGGAGCACGCCCGCTTTCGGCGACCGCCGTGCTTACCAGATGGATGCGGCGAACGCGCGTGAAGCCTTGCGTGAAGCCGAGCTGGATTACTCGGAAGGCGCGGACATCCTGATGGTCAAACCTGCGACCGCTTACCTGGATATCCTGAAACAAGTTCACGACCGCTTTGATCTACCGCTTGCCGCTTATCACGTTTCGGGCGAGTACGCGATGATTAAAGCTGCGGCGCAGATGGGTTGGATAGACGAGCGTCGCGTCATGCTCGAAACATTAACCAGCATCAAGCGCGCGGGTGCGGACATCATCATCACTTACTATGCGCAGGAAGCGGTGCGAGCTTTAAGAACTTAATTCGATGGCGCAATGCAGATTGCGGATTGCAGATTCAAGAAAACAGAGCGCCATTACTTTCAATCAGCATTCCGCAATTATCTCACCTCAACCTCAATCGGACTGGCGTTAGGCCGGTTATGACTCTCTGCATAGTTAGAAATGTTCAAGCCGAACGGTTTGTCCGCGTCAACCAGGACGGCGAAACGGATTGAGAGCGGCAGCCCTCGCCCGACCAGCATTCGCACTTGCAATGTATCAATCATCCATTCCTGAATGATGGCCTGCTTAGCGTCTTCAACCGGGACGAGCCGCGAGCCGCAGTCGATGCCGTTAATCAGGAGCGTGACGCGCGTGGCCGTCACGGGGGGATGCGCGTCCGCGGGCAGCACGGGCTGGATATGCGCTCGCACCAAAACGCTTTTGACCCAGCGCCCTTTCTCTCGCGCGGGCACGAGGTATTCAGCGTGCCCCACACCGCTGCCCCAGATGTAACCTTCTCCCCCACCCATCTTTTCAAAACGCGCGGTCACGGCCATCTCCGGCTTGAAGCGATAAAGAATCGGCTCGCTCTCTTTCCCCGGCATGATGATCTCGGGTCGCGTCGCCGAATCATCAGAACTGCGCGTGAAAGCAAACTGTCGCGGCACGAGATGATACGAAGCGTCGCGCAAATATTTCGGCGGGTCTTCCGTTTGAAGCGAGGCGAAGAGGTCTCCTGCCCGGCGCAGTTCCCCGCGTACCTCATCGTCACGCGAAGTCTGGTAAGAGATGCTGTACCCTCGTCGCTCATCTGGCGTGAGTATCCAGTACATTGCGCCGCCCGCCCCCGCTCGTGCCGAGCTTTCAAAGTAGGCGCGAAACCACGCGGCCTGTGAAAAACCTTTGTAGCCTTCAGTCGCCATGCCGAACTCGCCCATCACGAGCGGCTTGTTGATCGAAAAAGCGGCGGCGGCGCGGTTGTCTATGAATTCGCGCAAGGCTTCAGGCGAATCAACGAAGCTGTCGGTATCGTCGCGCGGGTAAATGTGCGCGTCACAGTAATCAATGGTCGGAATAAGGTGCTCTTCCAGCCATTCCCGGCGTTCCCATGAAGTGCGATAGCCCCACGTGCCGGGCGCGATGAGATGGTCTGGATCAAGCGATTTGATAAAGGCGCTCATCTCCGTCACCCATGCGCGACGCTCGCCCCAGCGCCCGGTCGGGGCTTGCGCCTCGTTCATCAACTCGTAGCCGAAGATGGTTGGATCATCGCGATACATGACGCCCGTGATGCTGTTTCGTCGAGCGACGATTCTCCTGACATGCTCGCGGAAGAAACGGCGCGTTTCTTCGTTCGTATAGAAAAGCATCGCGCGCTCGTTGTTGATGCCAAAAGGCTGACTGTCATCGGCAGCATCGGGAAGCCCCGCCCAGCGCAGGTAGCGCACGACTCCGCCCGTATCGCGCCACCAGTTGCCCAGACAAATCAAGACGCGCAAATTGTGGCGCGCGGCTTCGCTCAGGACGCGATCAAGGTTTTCAAAAGCCTCTTCATTCCAATCATCCGGACCACGACGAAAAGGATGCGGCTTCAACCATTCATCGCGCGTGACGCCGCCGGGCTTGCCGTCGTCTTCGTTGCTCTCGCCGAAAGCCCAAATGCGCACCACACTGATGCGATCAAGCGCCGCCTGCCGGAAAGTCTCTCCCATCCGCTCACGCTCTTCATCGCCGTAGATGACGGCGGCGTTCGCGCCTGTGAAGCGAAACGGGCGTCCGTCCACGACGAAACGCGCGCCGTTTGTGGAGACGAATCCACGCCGCGCGCCGCGTGCGACGACGCCCGTTTGAGCGAAAAAGAAATAGGCCGCGCCCGCCAGAAGTAGTCCTGCGAGCGCGACCAGGAAAAGCGATTTCCTAACCATGAAAAGAGTAGAGAGCTAAAGCTCGCTCGCGTCTCCCTGCGGCAGGCTGTTCAGTCGCGCAAAGCCGACGATGGTGCAAACAGCCCCCAGCACAACGAAGAAGTTGAGCGATGCAAGAACCGGAAAGATGATATTTCCGTTCTCGGAATTAATGCTGAACACCAGCGCCAGCCAGTGGGCGTGATAAAGAATCATGCAGGCCGCCGCCAGCGCAAACCAGCGCGTTGAGAGGCCGAACGCACGCGCACGCGCAAAACCGAGCACCGTGGCCACCAGCCAGCCAAGCCCGCCCGCAATCAATAACAAACCAAAGACCCAGATGAAATACGGCGGCAGGTTGTAGACGGTGGATTCCGATTGCGCGAGTATCAGAGGTGGAGCAAGCATCAAAAAATTATTCCTCAAAAGTTATCTGTTCGGGATGTGAAAGCCTCAAACACAGAAAAGCGCCGTTTGCGCGAAAGGCAGGCTACTGCGATAACGCAAACGGCGTCAAGTTCGCCCACATAATCAATTCCAGAGCCGCGCCGGGTCACGCCCGGCTCAAAACGAAAGCTACAGCGAGAGACGGCAAGCTTGATGCAAAAGGCTGCGCAAACAACGTGGCAAGTCTGGTCGCCTTACTGAGTGATATGAATTTCCTCTTCCTTGTTAACGCGCTTTACGAAGAAAGCCAGCGCGCACAGGAAGGCGACTACGGTAGCTCCGATGGCCATCCATAAATATTTCGGGTCACCGTGGACTGAGGCCGCGGTCTTGTATTTCCAGAAAAAGAAATAGACCGCTAATGCTATAGCGATCACGCCTATTACCAGGGTCAGAATATCGGCAATCTTCATCTTGAACCTCCAGCGTCTGCTGAATTTGCAGGTAGAATGGCTCGGAAAGCCATTGTCACTTATCGCTTAAAGCTCAGAAGGGGGCGTCAGATCATCCCGCCTCCGAATTAAGAGACGGACAAAGGTTTTATTCAGCCGTATGTTACTTCTACCTTACATGAGAACGCAAGCGTTTCAAGAAAGGAAAAGGGAAGATCAGGCAAGTCCGAAGCCCAAAGTCCAATGTCCAAGGTCAACACCGTGTTCGTGACTTTGGACATTGGACGCTTTACCATTTCCTTAAAGAATCATTCTCTTGTCGCCCGCGCGGCGCGTGATGCGCTCGCGGTCGAAGTATTCGAGAAGCGGGATAGCGTATTTGCGCGTGACGCCCGCGATTGTTTTGAAAGTCGGCACATCAATCAAGCGCTCCGGCTCGTGCTGCGCGGCGTGCTCACGCAGTTTCGCCACCAGAGAATCGAGAGCTTCACGATGGAAAAAGAGATCGGGGCTGATGCGTGCAAGGAGGCGTGCGTCCAGGAGCAACTGGAAAACCTTGCGCTCGTGTTCGCGCACAGCCCGCGCACTTCCCGCTCCGGCCATCTCCAGTGCTTCGTCAAGCGTCGGCGGCTCAAGCGCAGAGTCTTTGTAAATTTTCTCAAGGCGATCTCTGAGCGCGGTGTCGTCCGAAGACAGCGAAAGTTTGTGAGATGCAGCCCGCACGACCTCTTTTTCGGAGACAAGCGCGCCCGTTTTTTCGAGATGCGTCATCACGGAGCGGAAAACTTCCGGCACAGTGTGAGAGAAAATCCGTTCACGTAATGTCTCGCGCAATAACCCGCGCGCCAGCGGCTCGCGCCTGTGATGCTGACTGACCTCTGAGAGCGTCGTTTGTGAGATGCGCTCAAAACTCTTTTTACTGATTGCCACGCCCTCGGCGTCTACGACCGCGCTGCTTTCAACGGCCTTCTTCGCGGCATCTTCCAGCACCTCATCCGTCCAGCCTGTGCGTGCCGCCACGTCCGCGCGCCGCAAACCCTGCTCGCCTGCTGTCTCGACAAACAGCGCAAACTCGTCGCCTCGGTCTGCATCCACCAGTTTTGCGAGCCGCTCGCGCGTTTGTGCTATTTCCCGCCCGCGATGCTTGGCAGCGAGTGCGTCGAGAATGCGTCCGCCTGCGATTGTTAGCGAAGGTGAGTAGGAGCGGATGATGAAACGCTCGTGAGGCAAAGCGACAACGGGTGATTCGAGGCGTAGCTGCGCCAGACCGCTCTTGCCCGGCGCGATCTCGCCCGCTTCTTCAAGCACGCGCAAACGGGCTAAGACTTCCGCCGCGCCCAAGTGTACGCGGACGCGCATCCGTGAGCGCAAAGGTCTGGGCGCGCGCTCTAAAACATCTAGTTGAACATCTATAATCTGCGTCGAGCGCAGGCGTCCCACAGGCGCGAGTACCATCCCGCGCTCGACCTGCGCCGCTTCGATGCCGCCCAGATTGACCGCCACCCTTTGCCCCGCGTTCGCACGCGAGACCTCTGAGCCATGTACCTGAAGCCCGCGCACACGCACGCGCGTGCCCGCAGGCAACAATTCCATTTCGTCGCCCTCATTAATCTCCCCGGCGACGAGCGTTCCTGTCACCACCGCGCCAAAGCCGCGCATCGTGAAGGCTCTATCAACGGGCAGGCGCGCAATCATCCCCGCGGAGCGCGCGGGCACTTGCCATGCCACCAGCT
>JACCVS010000559.1 GCA_013698055.1 Acidobacteriota bacterium | reverse complement strand
TATTGAAGAATCGGATGCGAGCCGCCCTTGCTATGGTCTGCCGTTCTGCTGTAGAGGGAGCGGTCGTTGTGATAAAGGATAAGATGTTCGCCTTCATATCGCACGACGTTGGAAATGCGCTGCAAATCCCTGTCGTGCTCCGCAATGGCAAAGACGCAATGATTAAATTCCATCACCATCCCCGCTGCGTAAATGTAACCACCCTGATCGTACACGCTGCCCGCATATTGATTTGCAGTGACAGCTATATCCGGCGAATATGCGCCGCTCCTATCTTTCGTCCGGTCGGCGCGCGCAATGAAGATCGTGTAATAAGAGTGCCCCAGCCGCGCCCCGTACCCTTTGCGATGAGCAATATTGAAAAGCTCTGTTAAGCCGTTATCAATCGCCCGCAGCACGTCGGGACGCGGCGTTACTCGCGCAAAGACATTCGCACCGCGAGGGGTTTTAACGAAAACCGGGAAAGTGTCGCCCGTGACTTGCCGTGCGCGAGCCACGAGGCGCTGCTCGATGCGGCCCTGCGCTTTGACCGTCGAGATAATGCCTTCGGATAAAAGCAGGCTTGAAACGGTAATCAGTGAAAAAATCAAAGAAATAATTGTTCGATGGAATTTCATACTCTTCATCATCCACCTTCCGCGTTAAAACGATGAAACCCGCGTCCTTTGCATGGGGGACGCGGGTTTCATCAAGGCATTTACTTTTCAATAAAGCTGGCCGAGAAGTTTTGCAACAGTCGGCTCATGGTTTTTTTTTATCTTCATTCTTCGGAGGTGGCGGATTCTTCTTCTCCTCAGCATTCACCTTCGGCGGCGGTTCTTTCGGCGGTGGCGGCTTCGGGTCTTGCTGCGCGAATGCTCCCGCAGAAACAACGCAGCACATCATTGCTGCCATTAATATTCGTTTTAGCTTTTCCATAATCACGTAAGGCCTCCTCATGTCTCATTCGCATGAACGCGCATGGGAGGGAGAGAAGAGACGCGCCGACTCGAATCTACAGCAAGATGGGTGCCACATGCCCCAGGGCGCGCCCCGTCCGCTTTTACGATCAATAGTTTACCAGCCTTTTCAACTAGCCGCACGGTTTCAGATGAGCCTCGCACGGTATCGTGCAGGGAAATGCGAAACACGAGAGGCAGACAATCTTTGCAAATTGCCTGCCCCTCATACCGTAACATACTAAACAATGATGATTATTGGGGGCCGAACCTCTTGCGATATTCCGTAGAGTTGAGGAAGCCATTGATCATCGTGCGATAATCGCCCGTCTGATTCAACGTCTGAATCCAGTCCAGGTACATGATGTCAGGATCACGCCTCAAGTAGCCGAAGTATTGCATCACGACAAAGGCTTCACTGTAATACTTCTGATAGAGTTGCGTGCTCTCGATCAGCGCTCGCAAGACCTGTCCTCTCGTCATCGTCCCATTCGTCAATCCTGCGATCCATGCCCCCCTGCTCGGATGGTTCTGTAATTCGACTGTCTGGAGCAGCCCATCAACATAAGCGGTCGGGGCAGTCAATGCTCCATATCTGTTCTGAAACTCACTTCTCCCCATGAACTCAGTGACGAAAGCTGCCTTGTTGGCCTCTAACTGCTCGGCAGAGAGGAACCCGCTCACTTTCGCCATGTCCGGCATGAACTCCGCGTAGCTCGGAATCCTGTCCACCGCTGAGTAGAACCGATAGATGAAGTAACCTCTCATCTGGAACTCTTCGCTGCGGAAGAAGCCTGAGCTGACTTCAATCCGGTCGCAGAAGTTTCCCTGAGCGTCTTTGCCTGACGCGGGACAGTTATTCAGGATATTCTGCCATCCGGCAAAGCCGCCGGGTTCAGGCTCACGACCCAGAAAGTCTATGTAATGCTCGCGGACGAAGAAGGAAACATTGTTCAGCGGATTAGTCCCCGTCACCGTCTCATTGTCCTGAATCGTGATGGGGGCTGAAGTGACCGTTCCCAGACTCTCTCCCACCGCATTGCTCAGCGTAATGGTGAAACCCTCACTGCCTTCCGCGTATGAGTCATCCACCAATGGAATGTAGATAACTTTAGACATCTCTCCGGCAGCGAAGCGCAGGGTACCGACTGTGGTCGCATAATCGCAACGAGATGAGCCGATGCCGTTGAAGACATTGCAATCAGTCAAGGCTGCCGTGTCCGAAGTCGTGTAGTTGACTGAGGCCGCACCCGCACCACCGCCCGTGCGGTTGACGGTGATGGTGCCGTGTCCAGCGCCTTCATTGACAGTGTAAGTGGAACTGTCAAGGTTAAAGGCCGCAGTTGTCACCGGATCAACTGCTATGGAAACGCTCGCCTGAGCGGTCGTGTAGTTAGCCGTATCCGTTGGCGTAATGGTGACGGAGAGTTGATGCGTGCCGACGTTAAGCACCGTGCCTGCCGGTGGGTTGTAAGTAAAACATGGCTGAATCGCTTTTGAAAATATCTGCCATCCGCATCCCGCGCCCCGGCGACGGATGCTCCATACGAGCGCCGCCATACTGTGCGCGATGATCTAATGACTTGTTCAGTGCGGCTACGGTAGGAATCCGGAAAGATTGATTACTCGAACAATTCATCTACGAGCATTTGCCAGCCGCGAACCGCAGGTTCTGCTTCGGCAATCTCACCACGCCGGTAAATCTTTGGATTGTCTGGATCAGAAGCGCGATAAACTTTAACCACATCATCACTCAGCAAATCTACGTCCCAAACGACTAACGTCCCGGCAGCGAAATAACC
>JACCVS010000556.1 GCA_013698055.1 Acidobacteriota bacterium | reverse complement strand
ATGCCGGGAGCTTTTCTAACCGTCTGACTCATCGAAGGTCATAATTCGGGCACGGCTTCTCCGGCATCCTGTGTCGCCAAAGTTTGCGGCTCCGGCGCACATCCGTCAACATACAAATTCGGGCGTTAGATTGCTGCCGAGTAATATAGGTTCTGTGACAGTTGTCGTAAAAATACTGCGTTACATATCGCAGTGAATATAGTTGCCAGTGAATTCTCTCAAGGGCATATTTATTGCTGAATGAAAGTGGGCATTAGAATTCATGGAGGTCATTTTATGAACACACTCGCGCGAGCATTATTTCTCAGCATTGTGACTTTGACGTTATGTGAAGTGGTCATGCTTGGGCAAGCACCTACATCCACATCAAGCGATCAGGAGAAATGTGGCTCTATAAAAGCCACCCCATTTTCACGAACTGATGCGCCCGTTATTTTTGGTGAGCCTTATATTGTTCCCGCGATTGAATTGAGAGTTGTTGATGAAAGCACAGGCAAACCGCAGGCTGGGAAACAAGTGGACTGCACCCCTAAAATGAGACAACCAGTTACGGTGATACCGGGTGAATGTTTTGCTGCTCGAACTCGACCGGCGGCAGATAGCCGAGGGCAGAGTGCAGCCGCTTCTGATTATAGACCGCTTCGAGAAAATGGCTGATGGAAGTTCGCGCTTCCGCCATCGTCTCATATTCGCGCAGGTACACCTCTTCGTATTTGAGGGTCTTCATGAAGCTTTCTGCCTGCGCGTTGTCATACGCATTGCCGCGTCTGCTCATGCTGATGCGGAGCTGATGCTCTTTGAGTATGAACCTTACCCCAAAAAGTAGAGAGTAAGATAAGACACTTCAGAGCCTCCGCCATAACCGATATAATGGAGGCACGATGAAAGAAAGAAAACAATATACGAAAGAGTTCAAGCAAGGAGCCGTTCGACTCGTCACCGAGCAAGGGAGGACGATCTCGGATGCAGCGCAGAGTTTAGGCGTCTCGCCGTGGACGATGTCGCGCCGGGTTAAAGCGGCGAAGAAAGAAGGGACGGAAGCCTTCCGTGGGCAGGGACAGCGCACTTCAGAGCAGCAGGAGTTGTACGAGCTGCGCCAGAGAGTCCGGCAGTTAGAGGAGGAGCGCGCCATATTAAAAAAGGCGGCGGCGTACTTTGCCAGAGATATCCGGTAAAGTACGCCTTCATCCGTGACCACCGCTCGGAGTTTCGCGTCTCGGCCATGTGCCGCGCGTTCGAGGTCAGTCCCGCGGGCTACTACGCTTGGCGGGGTCGCAAGCCCTCGGCGAGAGCCACAGAGAACGAGCGGTTGGTAGAGAAGATCAAGTCGGCGCATGGCGCTAGTCGCGGCATTTACGGCTCACCGAAGATACATCGGAAGTTACGCCGTGACGGCGAGCGGATTAACCACAAGCGGGTCGCGAGATTGATGAAAGAACACGGCATCAAGGCGAAGAGGGTGAGGAGGTCCAAGCGGACGACTGACTCGCGCCACACGTTGCCGGTCGCCGAGAATTTATTGGCGCGCGACTTCAAGGCCGAGCGTCCCGACGCGGTCTGGTCTTCGGACATCACCTACGTCTGGACTCAGGAGGGCTGGCTCTACCTGGTGGTGTTCCTTGATCTGTACTCGCGGCTCGTCGTCGGGTGGGCGGTCTCGGATAATCTTGAGACCGGGTTCGTCGAGCAAGCGTTTCTGCAGGGACAATCGAGGCGCGGCAGGGCGGTCTCACCGCTCGTTCATAGTGATCGCGGCAGCCAGTACGCCAGCCTCGCCTTCAGAGAAAGGCTCGCCGCCTGGGAATGTCAGCAGAGCATGAGTCGGAAAGGCAACTGTTGGGATAACGCCGTGACGGAAAGTTTCTTCGGTATCTTGAAGAGTGAGATGGTTCACCACGAACGCTTCGGGACGCGGAAGGAAGCGAAGGATAAAATCTTCGATTACATCGAAGTGTTTTACAACCGCAGTCGGATTCATTCGGCGAGTGAGTACTTCGCACCGGCGGAGTACGAAGCGCGCTACCGGGCGCAGTTGAAAGAGGCCGCGTGAGGTTCGAAGAAGGTCTTATCTCGGTGTCTACTAAACGGGGGGAGATTCAAAGACCTTATGTTTGAGCTTGTCATTCTCACGCAATAAACAGAGGTCGAACCTGAGCTTCGAGATGTCAATACCGATGATAGAAAAGGTCATGGCAGATGCTCCTTTGGGGTTGTATACTTGCGGCAGGCCAGCCTTGTCGATGCAAGCTCAACTGTTTGGACAGTGGCTTAGGATACCGTCCGACCTTGATGCGGCAAGTGCGGCACCGGGAGCTAATATAACGCACAGGCTCTGGTGGCCTCAGGCGCTTATGAACTTCACCGGTGCCGGAGTGGTTCGCATGGGCACAGGATGCGCCGCAGGCGAGCCTCAGTCAACATACAAGGTGCTTCGTGATTAAAACCACAAAGCGACGGCATTTTGAAAAACCGAAGACGCTCCGCGTGAAAATAAACTTGCGCGAAAGCAAACCGCGTGGTGAAAATAAACACGCGCCTAACAATTCAATGGACGTGAGGCAAAAACAGCTACTCTTTATGAACTTGCCTTTTTCCCCTCACGTCGTCCATTGCCGGTTTTTGCCCACGTCATCTCAACCGTTAGGTCGTAAGGGATCACGCCGGCGAAGAAAAGGCTAATGAGACAAACAAGACAAACGCTAGAATCAATCCAATCCGACTTTGATCGGATTGCCCTGCTCTCGAACGAAAATTGGAATCATAAC
>JACCVS010000548.1 GCA_013698055.1 Acidobacteriota bacterium | reverse complement strand
TGAAACAGAGCAGGCCATCGAATCCGACAACTTAAGCGCGCCGCTCGCCGAGAGAATGCGCCCGCGCACCCTTGCGGAGTTTGTCGGGCAGAGCCATCTGGTCGGTGAAGGGCGCATCCTGCGGCGTTTGATCGAAGGTGCGGGCACTTTGCCATCACTCATCCTGTGGGGAGCGCCTGGCACGGGCAAGACGACGCTTGGAAGATTGCTCGCGGAAAAAAGCGGCGCGCAATTCGTCGCTCTCTCAGCGGTTTTCTCCGGCGTTAAGGAAGCTCGCGCCGCAATTGTGGATGCGCGTGAAGACAGGAAGCATGGGATGCGAACTGTGCTTTTCATAGACGAAATTCACCGTTTCAACAAAGCGCAGCAGGATGCGCTGCTGCCCGCTGTCGAAGACGGAACCGTCACGCTCATCGGAGCGACAACCGAGAACCCTTCATTCGAGGTGACTGGCGCGCTGCTCTCTCGCAGCCGCGTACTCGTCCTCAATCTCCTGACGGACGCGGATGTAGAGACAATCCTGCGCCGCGCCGTTGAGGATGAGGAGCGTGGGATGGCTGCGCTCAAGCCGGAAGTTTCAGACGAAGCGATCAACCGCCTGGCTCATTCCGCTCATGGAGACGCCCGTGTAGCCCTCGCCGCGCTCGAAGCGGCTATCGAGTCAACCGAACCGGACAGCAAAGACGGCGTGCGGCGCGTCACGCTCGACACTGTCATCGAAGCTCTGGGGCGCACGCGTTACGCTTATGACAAAGGCGGCGAGGAACATTACAATCTCGCTTCGGCGCTCATTAAATCTTTGCGTAACTCCGATGTCAATGCTGGCCTCTACTGGCTCGCGCGTCTCATCGAAGGCGGGGCCGATCCTGTCTTCATCGCAAGGCGTCTCTGCATTCTGGCTTCCGAAGACATCGGCATGGCTGATCCGCAGGCGATGGTTCAGGCTGCGGCGGCAGCCGACATCACTAGGCTAATTGGCCTGCCCGAAGCGCTGTACCCGTTATCGCAGGCGACCATTTATCTCGCGCACGCGCCGAAGTCAAACGCCGTCAAGCGCGCGTACATGGCTGCGGTCGAGGATGCGTCCGCGACGGCACGCGAACCCGTCCCACTGCACCTGCGTAATGCCATCACGCCATTGATGAAGCGCGTCGGCTACGGCAGCGGCTATCGCTACGCTCACAGCGACCCGCGTGCTAAAGAAGAGATGGAGTGCCTGCCCGAGTCATTGCATGGGCGAGTGTATTATGATGATGAAGCAGGAGAAAACTCGTCCTTTAACGAGGGCGACAAATGTCCATAAAGGGTGAAAGAAAAAGTGGCAGCAAACAAATCGGATAAAGAACTGGCTTTTCTTCAAGACCTCTACGTCGCGACGGACTGGGGCGAGAGATTCGCCGAGTTGATTGACGAGCACGTGAAGCCTCCCAAAAGAGGGCGCATGTTGTACGTCGCGGCGGGCACAGGCGGTCATGCACTGGCGATGCAGGAGCGCGCTGGGGATAAACTGGCGCTCGTCTGCTTGGATGAGAGCGAAGAGTGTCTTGAGCTGGGACGCGTGAAGGCGATGGCGGTCAGGTCAAACCCGGAGTTTCATCGAGCGCAATTAGAGGTGCTGGACTTCGAGGATGATGAATTCGATCTGGTCGTGGGCGATGCTTCACTGGTCGCGGCGGAGCGTCTGCCCGAAATGCTTTCCGAGATGGCGCGCGTGGCCGCGCCCGGCGCGACAGTCGCTTTGAGCCTTGTGACCGCTTCGAGCTTCGGCGAGTTCTTTTCCGTTTACTGGGAAGCTCTCCGTAATTTAGGCATCGAAGACCACGAGCACGACATAGAGTCTCTGATTACAGAGCAACCGACCGTCGCGGCAATTGAAACGATGGCGACAAGGGAGAGTTTGGATAACGTTACGTCGTGGATGCAGGTCGAGGAATTTAACTACGAATCAGGCGAAGAGTTTTTGAACGCGCCGCTGATTACGGATTTCCTGCTCACGCGCTGGCTTGAATCTTTGCCTGAAACCGAGGCGCAGGAGCGCGTCGCGAAAGAGATTGCGCGGATCATTGATGTTGAGCGGCAGGACATGGATTTCACGCTCTCGGTCAAAATCGCGCTCGTCGTCGGGCGCAAGCCCAAAGAAGACTGATTGAACCGGCAACACGCCGGGCAAGAAGGTTGACAGGTAATCTATATCAAATGATACTCGGCAAAGTTCTGCGAACATTTTTATTCATCAGGAGGCTTCGGATGGCAACTTCCCCGGACAACTCTTCCAGCAAGCGCATACTAACGGTGATCCTGACCATACTGGCGGCTGTTGGCGCTTATTTCCTGGTTCAATATCTTATGCGCTAAAATCGAAGGGGACGAGAAATATTTCTCGTCC
>JACCVS010000537.1 GCA_013698055.1 Acidobacteriota bacterium | reverse complement strand
GGGCATGGAGACGGGTGATGATCGAATAGCTGCGACCGGAGCGTTGATGGTGCTTTGTCTTGGAACGCTCGCCTGCTTACAGGGAGCAATCGTCCAACTTCTTGGGCGCGGCTACGCTTACCCGTACTTGCCATTCCTGCGTCGCTACCTGCCCGCGCTGCCGTTCCCCGTTTTCTTCATCTTCTGCGCTCTCGTCTGGCGCGCTATCAGAAATGAAGACAGGAACGAAAGCAAGCGAGCCTTCTACATTTCTGCTGCGGGCGCGGGCCTTTCGTTCGCCGTGCTCGTTTATTCTTACTTTTACCTTTGGACAACCGCCGCCGCGTGGCTCGCCTGCTTCGCCGTTTTGTTACTCATTGCGAAGCCCGATGGGTGGAAGCGCGACCTCAAATCTTTTGGCGTCACCGGCGCGATAGGAACCGTTGCGCTCCTGCCATATGCGCTGCTGCTCTCGAACCGCGCGACGACGATGGACTCCGTGCAGTTGCTGACGTACACCAGAATGCCCGACCTTTTCCGCCCGCCCGCGATCATCGGAATGTTAGTTCTGGCAATTCTCCTTTACGCAGTGAAGCGCGGGCGTCTCGAATGGCGAGACAAAAGAACGCTCTTTGCGGCAGCCTTTGCGCTGACGCCGCTCGCGGTCTTCAATCAGCAGATCATCACTGGCCGTTCGCTGCAACCCATCCATTACGAAGTCTTCATCGTCAACTACGTCGCCGCGCTCGCGTTGATATTAACCATCGCAATCATCTGGGGAGCGATCCCCAATGCCGCAACCGCGAGGCGAAAGTTAACGGGCCGCGCTCTCCTTTTCGCTGCGCTCCTGACGTTTGCGTGGGGAGTAATTGAAGCAGACCTAACAACGCACGTACTCGACGAGCAGAACATTATTCGTGATGACGCCGTGCTTGTCGGAAGGCGACTGAGACAACTCGCGCGTGAAGCGAAAGCCGTCGGTAGTGAACAACCCGGCGGCGTCTTCGCGCCGAATCTGATTCAGGGCGACGATTTGCCGACACTCGCGCCGCAGGGCGTGGTCTGGGCGCGACACCTGCACGTCTTCTCCGGCACGAGGTGGGAAGAGAGCAAGGAACGCTTCTATCAGCATGTTTATTACCAGGGGTTAGACGCAAGGTGGCTTGAATCGGAGTTGAATAATGGTAACTATGTCGTTGTCATCGCGCTCTTCGGCTGGGGTCGCCACCACAACCGCCTGACGGTCAACTCCACCCCGCTCACACCTGAAGAAATTGCCGCTGAAGTCAACGCTTACGCTCAATACATCGCCTCATTCAACCGCGAGCGCGCCGCGACTCCCTTGCTCTCCGCAGTGGTCACGCACACGGACGGCGAGCCTGATTTGAGCAACCTTGATCGCTGGTACGAGCGCGATGCCGGAGAGATTTTGGGGAAATATAAACTGTACCGCGTGAAGCTGAGACTATAACCAATGCGTTCCAATATGCCCTCTGTGGTAACTCATCTCATCGCTATTCAATGAGCCAATAATTCTCTGGCGCATTCACGCCGAACTTCGTTAGAATGCCGCGACTCGGCTCATCCGCCCATGTGACATTCTTTTTCGCGTATAAGAGCTTCTGACTGCACGATTCGAGACGGCCCCACGCCAGCAGGATAGTAGAAAGGCAGACAACTTTATGAACTGTCCGCGATGCCAGCAATCAATCAGAGACGGCGCGCGGTTTTGTGATGGTTGCGGATTCTCCGTCGGCTCTCTTTCGGCCACTAGCGACTCGCCCCAGACGTTGGCCGCGACATTGAAAGCAGACCCGCTGATCGGCCACACGCTTGATGCCAGATACCAGTTGATCGCGCAACTCGGCAAGGGTGGCATGGGCGTCGTGTATCGCGCCGAGCGCGTATTGGTCGGTGATGAAGTAGCGGTGAAAATCCTGCGTAGCGAGTTCGTCGCCGAACCAGAGGCCGTTGAGCGGTTTCGCCGTGAAGCGCGTGCCGCCGCGCGCTTGCGCCATCCGAATGTCGTGGTGA
>JACCVS010000490.1 GCA_013698055.1 Acidobacteriota bacterium | reverse complement strand
GATCACGGATAATGACAGCACCTCGTCTACGGCGACACCGCTAGAGAACTCGAGCTTCTTCGTCCGGCAGCATTACAGGGACTTCCTGAACCGCGAGCCGGAGCCAACTGGATTTCAGGGCTGGCTGAATGTGATGAACGGCTGCCCGGAATCAGGCAAAGACGCCAACGGCAACTTCTGCGACCGGATCGAAGTCAGCGCCGCGTTCTACCGATCCAAGGAGTTTCAGGAAAGGGGCTATTTCGTCTATCGCATCCATACGGTCGGCTTCGGACGCATCCCACGCTACGCGGAGTTTATGCCTGACCTCTCGCGAGTCAGCGGATTCCAGAGCGGTCAGGATGAAGAGTCCAGTAAGGTGGCCTTTATTGACGATCTCATGTCGCGTCCTGAATTCAAGAACCGTTATGACAGCAAGACGCAGCCGCGAGACTATGTCAACGAGTTGGAGAAAGCGGCGGATGTCACGCTCTCGAACAAGGAAGCTTTGATAGACGATCTGGATAAGGGTAGAAAAAACAGAGCCCAAGTCCTGCGCGCTGTCGCCGAGAGCAACGAGGTCATTGGGAAGTACTTCAGGCAGGCGTTTGTCATCATGGAGTACTTCGGTTATCTCAGACGCGATGCCGACATCTCGTATCTTGACTGGATCAAGACGTTCAATGATACGGACAGCTATCGCACCATGGTCAACGGGTTCCTGAACTCAAGGGAGTACAGGTTGAGGTTCGGCCCGCAACCCTAAACTGAAAAGTTGCCGCTGTCTGAGCATAATTCAACTGTTCAAGCAGCGGCAACCATTCAACATGACACGGCATGAAGTGGAAGGGAGCGTTCTTGTTAAGAGCATAGAGCGCGGCATCATGGTTCGGCTTTGCCGCGCTCTGGTTATTTGGTTTCATTCTCGCCTCACTGCGTGGTTTCACTTCGTTTCCTCTAATCTTAACAACTGTTGTGATTGCTTCTCTGCTGGCGCTAATGGCGAAACGTAAGCGGCGCGCGCAGATGAGCGCGGATTTTCATGAAGCGGCGCGCGGCGCGCATCAAGCGGTGCTGCATCCGACACGGCAAACGATTGCCTATATTATCTTGCCCTGATGCTCGGCGACCGTTACGGGCAGATACGCTCTTATCCGCTTCGTCCGGGAGTCTTGCTCCTGCTTTATGCGCGAAGCGATCTTGCCGGACAGTAACTCTGGAGTTTAAGATGCGTGTGAATCAAGAGGAGGAATGATGAACAGATCAAGCAAGTTTTGTGTTCTGCTTTTACTGTTTGGCGTCTTCGCAGGTGCTCAGGCTAAAGAGCCGCGTCGAGACGTGGTGGGCATACGCATTAACATGAGCAGGGAAGATACACATCGTCGCTTGCAGAAGATAGGGCGAATGGAAAGAGAAGAGCGAGGGCGACAGGAAGTTTGGACGCTTGAAAAAGAGCCGCACTTCGCTTCCGTCCTGATCGGATACGACAAAGAGTTCAAGGTGCGCTACATCACAGCGATTGCCCGTGAAGGAGGCACGCGGACGCTCTACACAGACGTTGCCAATCTCAAGAGTGCATACGCTGAAAACGCGCCCGGCCACTTCAAATATACCTGGGAAGTGAAAGCGCGCGGTAAATCGCCCGCTTACTTTGTGATCTTGATGGGACGCGACCCGCAGTATCTCACATCGCTTTCCATGAAAAAGAAGCCGTAAAGAGAACAGTCTCGCGACAGCCTCGTTCGAATCGAGTGAGCAGGAGTCAGCAACGTTTATAAACTCCCCCCAAAAACCTCAATGTTCATTTGACATTGTTGCGGTAGTGATGTTAAACATTCCTTTCCGAAAAAGTGTTCGCAGGCTGGGATAATTTCTTTCCCCCACTAATCCCGGCCACACCCCGACCGGAAGTTCGCTTACCCGACAACTTAATTTGCCTGTGTCGTCGCATGTTGCCTTGAAGATAAGGTGATGCGTGCGCGGTTTCCTCGCAACGAGCGGCGTGGTTTCTCTTGCCTGGCTGGATCAATGGAAATTCAGCTTTCACCGTCTTATTAAGACAGAGGGTATAACACAAATGAAAAGTTCTTACTCCGTGCGCGGGCCATTGAATGCCAGAACGCGCTGGACATTGTTTGGCGTATTTGCGCTGATCCTTGCCGTCAGCGTCGGGCCATTGCTGAGTACGCTGGCGTCGTCTCCATCATCAGGCACGCTTAATCCGACACTCG
>JACCVS010000442.1 GCA_013698055.1 Acidobacteriota bacterium | reverse complement strand
ATGCTTGCGGCGATAATGCGGCGGTCGCTTTCATTTAAGACCAGCAACGATTCCAGCAGCGCGGGCGCGGCATCTGCGCTCAAAGAGGCGGCGTAATGCGCGTCGAAAATGCGACCGGCGCGCGCGTGCGACATGTTGACACGGACGATTAAGGCATCAGGGTTGATGACGTGGAGCGCGGCGATAATCAGCAAGCCCGCGATCAAAGCGCCGCTCGCAAATTGTTCACGACGCCCGCGCAGGGCTGTGGCGGCAAACCAGATGAAGACCAGAGCGAGCCACACAATGAATGCCGTCGTGTAGAAACGTTGCTCCGTCAATCCGTAGACACTCTGGTAGAGCATCATGCGTCGGACAGCAGAAGCCATCATGACAAAAAGCAAGAACACCTGCGCTCCCGCCAGCGTGCGAAAGATACGCTCATGCGCCGGATTATCTTTACGCAGCAGCCAGTGCATGACCAGCAGAATGGGCAGCACGAGCGCAGCCACTGTGACCAGCTCGAAGAAGCCACGACGATAATATTCGGCAAAGGTCAGCCCGTCCGAGCCTTGAACCAGAGCCGCCCCGCCGAAGAAGTAGCGAAACTGCGACAGAACGAACGCGAGGAAGAGAAGATTCAAGAGGCCGAGTGTGACGCTGACCTCGACGATGCCCAGGCGAAGCGGCTCAACCTTAAGGGGCTGTGTAGAGCTACTACTGTTCGTGCCGATAGTTTCTATCACACCGCTTCCAACCTGAGTTGGAGAAACAATGGTCGCCCGCCCGTCCACAATCTTTACTTCCCTGCCCAGCAATAACCCGCGCAGGAATCCCCCGGCAATCCATGACAGGGCAAATGCCAAAAAGATGTGGCCGAAAACTTCTTGATGATCCGTTAAGAAGACGCCCTTGATCATCTCTTCAAATGCAGCGTCCGCTGACATCAAAAGGCCGCCGAACAGGAGCAGCAGCGGGAGCGCGATGACCCCGCCGAGCGCAATGTGTTTCAGATGCCGCGCCCAAGCGGCGGGCGCGACTTCCCGCCAGCGCACGTCACCCAGAAGCGCCGGAAAGCCAGAGATGAAAGCGTTGATGCCTGCGGCCACTATTCCCAACCCGTATTCCGTCACGCTGGCCATCCAGATTCGCCCCGCACGCGCGCGCCATGCCATCAGCGCCAGCGTGATGAGCAGCGCCATCCCTGCCAGAAAATTCAGTGTCGGAGAATCGCGCCACGCGAAAGCCGCCGCAAACAGGATGACGGACAGCAACAGGAAGTGTCCGCCGCCGGAGAGCGCGCGACGCCGCCGTTGCGCCAGCAAAACAACTACGGCGGCTACGATTGCTCCCACCCATAACAAAATGTTCAAGCCCCACGGCGTCGCGCGCAGCAACCCATCGCCCAGCACGCCCAGCAGCAGCGCCGCCTCAAGCACCTTCAGCCCTTGCTTTGCTTTCTCATTCATAACTTTTTCCCCATCAAATCCACCGCACGATTGTCCCTATCTGTTAACGCGAGTTTTCAGGGAAAATCGTATCGTGCAAGGAAACATCCCATCCTTGAGTTTGGAGTGGCATGACCGACATTTTCCTCATCGTCATTTAGCAAAGAGCTTTGTCTCGTAAAGCTCAAAGGCAAAAAAAAGCATCCTTCCATCAGGAGGGACGCATGGTTTTAATTAGAGCTTCCATATGATTGAGATATTGCTCAAGCGCCTGACGACCCGCCTTGGTCAACTGGTATTCAGTCTTCGGCGTGCGCCCGTCAAACGACTTGGTGCAGGCGATGTAACCGGCATCTTCCAGCTTGCGCGCATGAACGCTCAAGTTGCCGTCCGTCGCCTTCATCAGATTCTTGAGATCGTTGAAAGTTAGGGAATCGTTGACGGCCAACGCACTGATGATTCCCAAACGTGATCGCTCATGAATCAACCTCTCAAACTTCTGGTGCGGCGCACTCTCAGCCGCGCTCTCGCTAACTTCGCGAAGCTCGCCTTCAGCCACGCGGCTCTTGCGCGAGGATTCCTTTTTCAAAGCGTTCTGTCTAGCCACCGTGCCTCCTGGCAATGATGATGCCGAAGATGATGTGCAGGCCACCGAATCCTGCCGCCATCATGTAATTTCCCCACGCGGCGGGAGCGAATAATGCAACTGCGCCCAGCAGCATGAAACAAAGCCCCATGATGGGAACGATCTTGACTGAAAAAGCTCCTCCGGTTACTACTCCCGTGCCGTAGAGCAAGAGCCACATCCCCGGTAAAGCGCTCACCACGCCTGCGCGATAAAGCACCACAGTCAGCAGCACGCCGACCAGAATGGGCGGTGAATAACTGAGCGCAAACTTGCGCCCCGGCCCCGAAAGAACCGGCGTTTCAGCCCTGCGCGCTTTGCGATCCATCGCCCAACCGCCAATGACGAGCGCGAGCAAGGCTTCGACCACCCACGTCGCGAGCCACAG
>JACCVS010000437.1 GCA_013698055.1 Acidobacteriota bacterium | reverse complement strand
TGAGTCGGCCTCTTGGGTCGTCTCACGCGAGCTTTCGCGGGGTTGAGCCATAAAATCAACCCCGTTTTCATTTTCTCCCCACACTAAGCCATGTTTGGCGAGCCATCTTGAGCGCATCATCGTTGATGCCCTCTTCTCCCCGGTTTATACTTTGACTTGATTGGCGGAAGCTATCGCCCTCAGCGTCAAAGTCGCTCTGCCCAGACCCGAGTAGCGGAAGCGACTTGTAAAGAGGGACTGACGGGTCTGGGTTCGGTGGAAGGCGTTTCGCGCCCTTCCCATAGTAACCGCCTCTCGCCTCCCCCTGGATAATCTGACCTAACCATGCCCGCCGTCAGCACATTATAAAAATCTCCGACCTCTGATGGTTGCTCAATTCCGGCGTGTCCTTCAACTGCTCGGCAATCCGCGCTCGCGCCTCTGTGCTTGGGTTAGGTGGCGAACAAAAAAGGGGGCTGCGCCACAGAGTTGTGATGCTCCCTGACGCAGCCTCTAGCAGAAGTGGTATCTAGGATCAGTTTTCCTCGTCGTCGCTCTCAATAACGGCTCTAATCGGTTCTCTGAGTCCTGTTTCCTCAAGCAACTCAGCATACCGCTCTCTGACGATTCGACGCTTTTCAGCAAAGCGGTTTCTGGCATCTCCGATTATGCTTTCAATGGCGTCTCGGACGAGTTGGCGGGCATCATTAGGCGTGGTGACAATGGCGTTGGCCTCACACTTCCGCTCGCCAATGGTATGTAGATACTGTTGGACGTAAGGCAGGCGAAAATTACGATGTTTCGGGTCCGCCAGGTTCTTCCCTGAACCTGTAATGAGGTTATCAATCCACGTATAGCCCTGTTGCGTAATGAAGTCGTAATTCAGCCCGAAGCGCACGATCTCCAGGTCAGCTGGGTCATACCCTTCTTCGCCGTCTGACCATTGGACTTCGGCGACCTGTTCTAAGTTTGCCCGGATAGTGTCCGAGATTCGCAGCCCGTCCGGGTCGTGGTCGCCACAGTAGAGCAGTATACAGGTGAGCCCGCGTTCTTCCGCCTCTTTGAATCTGCGGGCGTATTCAGCTCGCTGCAAGATTGAACTCCAGCCCTTAGAGTTAGCGATGGGGATATGGTATTCGTCCGCGACCGGAGAAAACAGGGTCTTGAGGTCGATCTTTTCCACCAGCATCTGAATGTAGTAGTCTTCGCCGTCCCACCAATCCGGGGTGTAGTAGCGTTCGCCGGTCAAGACATCCCGGCACATCAATTTGAGAATGCTCTTGATCGTTCCGTCTGTTGGGTTTTCGATGCCTGAGAAAGCGCGGGCGTCTTCCTCAGCGACAAAGTCAACGGGGAGAAATCCTCTGCGCCTGCATGTGTTGATTAACTCCTCGACCTTGTTGAATCCGTCCTTGTTGATCATGCGAGCCTGCTCAAGTAGATAGCACCATCCCCGCGCAGAGACCTTAAAGCCGATCCGCCCGCTCATCCGTTGCAGTTCCTCGGCAAACTCACGCAGTCGCTCATCGTTAAATCTAAGATTCCAATCAATCATCGTTTTTGCTCCTCTTGAATTATAGCGCGGCCAATTTCCTTTTCCAGATTTTCCATCTCTCGCAGGACAGCATGTAGAGTGCACTCGATGTCACACAGGGTTGCAATCTCAGGCTGGCCGTCTGTGGCAGCCCTTAAAGCATTGATGACGCCCCGGCGGGCGCGTCCCAGATGATCCGCCGGTGTCTCTTGTGGTTCGAGCAATCGTTTCGTTAGACTCATGGTGCAAGTACCTTTCATCTGTCAAAGGGTGAAGGGTTGGGGCCAGGGAGCGGTTGCAGCCGTTTCCTAGCCCTTCGCTCTTAGGCGTGGAGTGTGGCGCGCTCTGCTGCCAGGATGATGTGACAGCCAGCGGCAGCCGCAACGTGATAGCAGCGCAGGCCCCGTGCGCCGGCCTTGCAATCACAGTCGGCGATCCGCTCACCATTTCTCTTTTCGCACTTCACGCTGTAGGTCGCGCCGGTCTGCTTGTTCGTGACGGTATAACTACCGAAGTTCACGATGCGAACCATCGGCTTGACCGCGCGAGCCTTGTCAATCGCCTTCTGCATCGCCTCTGCCGTTGTAAGTTTGACCATTGGTTTTTCCTTTCGAGTAAATGTAACTGACAAGTGAAACTATATCGCATGAGAGATAGTTTGTCAACGTAATTATCGCTCTTGCAAGATAGTTTTATCCGGTGTATAAATGGCGCATGAAGATGCTGACTACGAACGAAGCGGCAGAGCGTTTAGGCGTGCATGTGACGCGCGTGCGGGCGCTGATTACGGCGGAGCGGCTGCCGGCGCAAAAGCTAGGACGTGATTACGTGATCCGCGAGGCCGACTTGAAACTTGTGGAAGATCGCAAGCCGGGCAGACCGCCGAAAAGCGCCGCAACGGGAGGAAAGAAGTAATGGCAAAGGCGACAACAAAGAGTTCACCGGCGCGCAGTAGCAAGCGTGCCTCGACCAACGGCACGGGCGCAGCCAAAGATATTGACACGAACCGCCGCTATACGAAGAAAGAGCTGGCGGCGATGACGAAAGAAGAGGTGACGCTGCTCGCCTACCGCATGACGTATGACCGTGTTCACGGCAAGCGCAAGGTGCGGGATTAGGGGATGGCGCAGGCAATCTATCTGCTCGACACCAACATCGTTGCCGAGCGGCGGGCGCGTTCCGTCTCCCCGCGCGAGTATGTTTCGGCGGTCGTGTTGACGGAGTTGATGGCCGCCGCCGACGCCGAAGAGTTCAAACTGTATCAAGCGGTGTGGCGCGTCCACGAGCAGGACGGCAC
>JACCVS010000427.1 GCA_013698055.1 Acidobacteriota bacterium | reverse complement strand
GAGTTCGCCACGGCAAGGTCGAGTTTGCCGTCACCATTGAAGTCGCCCGTCGTCACGGAACGAGGACCAGTGCCGACGGTGAAGTTGACGGCGGCGGCGAAACCGCCCGTCCCATTGCCGAGCAGCAACGATACATTGTTGGAATCAAAGTTCGCCGTCGCAAGGTCAAGCTTGCCGTCGCCATTGAAGTCACCCGTTGTCACGGAACGAGGACCATTACCGGCGTTATAGGTGGGCGCTGTGATGAAAGTCGCTTCGCTACACCCTTGCGCGACCAACGCCACAGGATTGGCAGTGTTCATTGCCGCCCCGCTTTGGCTTCCCGCCACGTCCGTCATCGCCTCACTAGCAGGTCGAGCCGCCGCTGGCGCAGCGAAGGCGACGGACGGCACGGACAAGAGGGCGACGAGCGCAAGGCTCAACCACTGCGCTCCGGCGCGAGACCGGCGTGACGATGCGAGAGACCGGCTGAATTTCATTTTATCTACCTTTGACCAAAGAAGATGCTGCGGCCCGCAAGCGGCGCGCATGGCAGGTTAAGATTTACCGGTGGGGACGGCGTCGCGACCCCGCGCCGCTTCCTTAATCTGGCTTTCACACAGATAAGACGTTTCGGGGAAAACATTTCACCAGGAGGAGGATTTTTTAATAGCCCGGTTTTCGCTATAACTGAAATACGCAGCGGGAGATCGTTCGAGTGAGTTTGTAGCCATCGCAGCTACATTCTCTCGCTCTCACGACCTCCCGCTTTTATCTCTTGAATCCTCTTATTAGGACGCGCCCTCTGGCTTAACGCATCGCCCTCCAGGGCTTGGGGAAGATGCGCCAGCTACCGTTGACGTACGCAAGGCCGTCGTAGGCCATACCGAGGTCTTGACCGGCCTCGACAAACTTGAAGCGGTAGAACGTCACGCCGGGCTTCAGTTGCGCGCCCACATCTTTCCAGCCGCCGGGAAACTCCGCCGCGCCGCCCGTCCAGCTCTTCAACTCATCGCTCGTGGCTGATCCCAGTTTTACTTCCGTCTGTCCCGCTTTCGGAGCGATTACCATCTGCCCGCCGTCCCATGCAGGGCTGTAGACGGCATCTGCTTTGGCCGCCAGATCAGACGTGAAGACAGAGTCGTAATCGCCTTTAGACGGGCGCAGTGCCTTGCTGAGAGTCGCGTGGTCTGCGCCCGGCTTGATGAACTCCGCGAGCAAAGCCTTCGCGCCATCCTCTGTGCCGGGATAAGACTTCGCGTTCGGGGATGTGCCCCCGCCGCTGGGCGAACTGTTTCCGCCGCTGCCGCTGCCGCTGCCACAACCGGCAAGTGCCAGCACGAGCGCCAACGTAACGAAAAGTTTTGACCCAAGAATTATTTTTCTCATCAACGATGTTCCTCCTATGAAATGTTATGAACTCTACTCAACTTGCATTCACGTATCGTGCATCAAAAATTCGTTCCCTGACCTTCGTCAAAGGAACGCATAATGCTGGCGCAGTTGAGTCATGTAGGTGTTGAATCCCAAATGAATGACAATCGCTTGAGAGTCATGTAAGGAGATTGGCCGTGATTCCCATCTTGCTCCCTCTACTTTCGGCGCCCCTCCGCGAACACCGACGATCAAACAACCGCTGCTCGAACATCGCAGCGCGACTTTTACGTACAAGTGAAGCGTGCAAGGTTGTCCCTTAACCAGGCAGGAAAGCGTTCCCACTTGAATTCCCGGCGCGCCTCTCCTGCCCATTTTTATAACGACAATTGAACTATCGTTCTGTCGCCTGAATTCGTACCCCTGTTTAGCACGCGCTTCCTGACCACGATTGTCAACGCCCTCCACCTCTTCCCCTAACTGGTTGGTTCCAAATTTGACGGCATCTCGCTTTCCCAACCTCGCAGCGGATGCCCCGAAAGCGAGCGTGAAGATTATGGCTAACAGCAAAATGTATCTCATCTGTGACCTCTTTGAGCGCATATTCTTCGGAAGGCGCTGGCGAACTTAATTATTAGCGTTTTAGGCGATAGCGTGCCGGGTCAATCCCGACTACTTGATCTGCTTAAATTTACAGTTGTTGCAACCTTGCGGCGAACACATCGCCCAGTTGCTCTTGTGACCGTAAGTCAGAACACACCCGCCCTCCGCATCACCTCCACCCCCGTATGTTCTTTTGCCACTGCCGCTCGCTACTACGTGTGCAGCGTTTCCGGCATCACATGCACATTTGTATATTTTGGGGCCACGTTCATTCTTTCCCGCTACTTCAACCGTGTTGTTGTCTATCCTGATAAATTTGTAGCCCGGCTTCAGTTTGATTCGCTTGGCTGTGATGATCGCGCCTTCGCCTTGAGGAGTATTTGGCGCATGAGCTTTTCGTCTGGCGGTCTGCTTACGAACAACCTTATCTCCCTGTGCTTTCGCCGTTGGTTGGTTGCCCTCGAACGCGCCCTGCGCGAGCGTAGAGGTTGAAGACATTGATGCACCTACGACAAAGAAAAGCAGAAAGACGGTCCACATTCTCGGCAAATGCCGCAATTTATGAAAAATCTTGTCGTTCCCTTGTGACAGTGTGTCGCTGCCATGATCTATGCTCTGCCTGTTGAGTTTCATGTTCTTCTCCTTACTCTAGCGTAATTCGAGATAAAAATTGGAAGAGAGCTGGATTCGTCAGATAGGGTTTGTCAACACAAACCTTGACATGAAACAGACTCTCATAAGCACGCCAATTGTTTCCTGCGAGATATACATCTCGTGTTGGTTCTTTGAACCTCAATGTTTGCGTTAAAGAACTGATAGCTTTGTTCGGGTGGTGGACTGCATTGCATTAAGACTGCTACCCATTGCAAAGAATCTCCCGCAGGTGATCCGTTTTCGGCATAAGCTATCAGCGTCGGCGATGGTGTGCCAGGTCAATCCTGACTACCTGTTTACTTTATTTTCATCCTACATCCGCCATCGCAGCTTTTGTTTTCACACATTGCTAGATCGCCAAAGATCGCCATTTTACACCCCCCACTCGTTCTGCCACTGCCGCTCGTTGCTGCGTGCGCAGCGTTTCCGGTATTACATCTACATCTCAATGTTTTGGGGCCACGTCCATTGTTTCCCGCCACCTCAACCGTGTTGTTGTCTATCCTGATAAATTTGTAGCCCGGCTTCAGTTTAGCTCCCTTGGCTGTGATGACTACGCCCTCAGCCTTTTGCGTTTTGCTTCTCGGCCTGACAATTCTCATGCGGCCAGTCCTGGTTTTCAACACTTTTGACGCTGGATGATGGCCGTCTAGTCCTTGCGCTTGAACGGAGCGCGACAGCGGCAGCGCCGCTCCCAGGACAAGAAATAAAACTACAATCCATAATCTCGCCAAAGCCCGGCCTTTATGAAAGCCTTCGATCTCCTTTAATTGCTTGCCAGGTTGATTCATTCGGCAGGTGTTGATCTTCCGGTTCATGGGCATCTCCTCTTTCTCGCAGATTTAAGCATCTACCTGTATTTATGCCTGAACAGACTAATGTCTCTCTGGCAAAATCAGCAGGTTTTATCTCTCTTCAGTTAGATAAGATAATTCTGGAAAAGTATTTCGTGAGAATCTTTTCAGCGTTTGCCATCGAGATTAGCCCACTCGCCGGATTGAATGAAGTTTGCCCAGTAGAAGGGATGCAGTTGCGGGTTGCGTTTGAGCAGATCGAGTTGGACTTGGCGCAGGGACGCGCCGCGCCCCATGCCTTGCTTGAGGTTTTTATAATAATTCGTCATCAGGACGCGCGTCGAATAATCGCTGACAGGCCAAAGGCTCATCACCAGCGATTCTGCGCCAGCCAGCACGAAGGCGCGGCGCAAGCCGTAAACGCCTTCGCCATTTCGCACCTCACCCA
>JACCVS010000736.1 GCA_013698055.1 Acidobacteriota bacterium | reverse complement strand
CCAAAATCATCCGCGAGATGCGCCGCTTCCTCGACGATCACGGCTACATCGAAGTTGAGACACCGATGCTGACCGCGAAAGCCACAGGCGCAGCAGCGCGTCCCTTCAAGACGCATCACAACGCGCTCGACATAGACCTCTACGCCCGCATTGCTCCCGAACTTTACTTGAAACGCCTCATCGTCGGCGGCTTCGAGAAGGTTTACGAACTCAACCGCAACTTCCGCAACGAAGGGATAGACCGGACACACAACCCCGAATTCACGATGCTTGAGTTTTATTGCGCGTATATGGACGTGAACGGGATGATGGATTTCTGTGAGGAGCTATTGCGAACAACTGTTGAGAAAGCGACGGGGAGCGCACAATTACAAATCGGGTACAAAGAGATTGATTTTAGTCGGCCATTCGAGCGCCTGACGATGAAACAGGCCATCACGGCAGAACTTTTGGACCCGCTCTTGGTTACATCATTTAGCGACATGATTGGCGAGGAGTTTGAATCGTCATGGCTGGACGAGCCGCGCCGACTAAGCATCCTTTCTAAATATCACAACAAGTGGGATGGCGCGCGGGGCGATTCGATAGAGGCAAGGCTGGTTATCATGTCAGAAGAAGAGCATAAAGCATCTCGGTTAAGAATAAATGACACGGCCAGGAGGTTCTGGCAGGAGGCCACTGCGGAGGCAAACGAAGCACCGTCTGCGTGCGAAGAAGAAGGCGAAAACGCGCGTGCCATCGTGTCCATCTTCGAGGCAGTGGCTGAACGACAACTCCGTCGGCCAACTTTCATCACAGACTTCCCGAAGGTTATTTCACCTCTCTCGAAAGCTTCTCCCGCTGACTCAGCAGTTGCTGAGCGCTTCGAGCTTTTCATCGCGGGCTTGGAATGTGCGAACGGCTTTTCAGAGTTAAATGATCCGAAAGAACAGTACGACCGTTTTATGGAACAAGGGCAGGCCAGAGAGCGCGGCGATGAAGAGGCGATGGTGCTGGATGAGGATTATATCAGGGCGCTCTCTTACGGGATGCCGCCCGCTGCCGGAATCGGCATCGGCATTGACCGTCTCGTCATGCTGCTGACAGGCAAGCGTTCCATCCGCGACGTGATTCTCTTTCCGCACATGCGCCCCGAACGTAAGGTGGAGGAAGCTACGGAAGCGACTGAAGCACAGGAATCTTAACTCGCATTGCGTTGCCGCCTACATTACAACTGCTTTCGCAGAGCCTCGCGGCTGGCGCTACTTTCAACAAAAAGTCGTTTTTACTGAGATAAATCGTCAATTCCTCCGCTGGAGGTAATCTTTTCCCTTCCGGGAGCGCGATACTTGAGCAAAGTTGCGTGTTACTCAAGCAAAGTTACGCGTTACCGAAGCAAAGTTACGCACAACTAAGGCCAGGTTGCGCGCAACCGAAGCAAAGTAATGCGATCCTGAGGCGAAGTTGCGGAATACTGAAGCCGGGTAACGCGATACCGAAGGTTGGAATTGCAATCCCCGGATATGGAATCGCGCTTCCGAAGTCGGCGCACGCGGCTCAATGTGTGGGAATCGCCGGACACGACGGAAGAAGCAATTACCGGACGCAGCGCGGGGCGTACTTCAAGCTAGCTCATAGAGAAGGCCGCACGCGTGCGGCCTTCTCTATGAGCTATAGCGTCATTTTGTTTCACCAGACATCATTGCCAAACCTTTGGCATTATTTTTTCTCTCCGGCTCTCTGGCGAAGCTCCGCGAGTCGTTTGCCTGACCATTCGGGCGTGCGCCCTAAGTTCTGGCTGATGCGAACATAATTTTCCATCGCCGTCAGCGCGGCCTGGGCGTTGCCCTCTTTCTCGCGCGCGCGGCTGAGGTCTAAGAGGAACTGCGGGTTATCATCACCGTAAGCGGCGGCGGCTTTCTCAAAGGCTTCAGCCGCGAGACTCAGGCGTCCCAATAACTCATACTGCCGACCGAGGTGATAATAAGCAATCGGGTAACGCGCGCCCTCGCGCTTCGCCAGCACTGCCAGAGTCTCGGCGGCTTCGTCGTGCCGTTTGATGCTGCTCAAAACGAAACTCATTTCGAGATTGGCAGGCGGGAAAAGATTGTCGTTGCGCGAGAGCACGCGCCGGTAAAAAGTCACGGCATCTTCGCCGCGCCCACTTTCACGCGCCGCACGCGCGCGCTCCAACAGGTTATAAGTCTCGCGATCAAGTGTCAGCGGGCGCAAAGACACGGCAGCGCGTTTGCTGCCAGCGGATTTCACGCTTTGTTGCTTGCGGGCGCTCGTGTCGGAACCAGCATTGACGTTCATGGTCGCGGAAGTTGTACGAGCAGCAGCCGGATTAACAGTGATGGCGTTCGTCGCACGGGCGGCATTCGTGTTTGAGGCGACGATGGTCTTTGCTTCTCCACTTTGATCGCTACCGAAGAGAATCTCGCGCCGCGCATCTGCCATCTCTGTGTTCGGGCCGCGACGCGCAACAAAGGTGTCAAGGACTTCAAGACCACGCTCGGGGCTGCCATCTTCGGCATAGGCGCGAGCCAGAGCGATAGCCGCGTCTGTATGGTCGGGCTGAATGTTGAGCGTGCGGCTCCATTCGCGAATCGCCAGATCAGCCTCGCCACGCGCACTGTAAACCCGTCCCAGATTGTAGCTCGCCTCGCCGTAACGGTAATTCTCCAGCTTGAGCGCCGCCGCAAACTCATTTTGCGCTTCGTCCCAGCGTCCCTGTCTGAGGAACATGACACCTAGATTATTGAGAGCGCGCGCGTAATTACCATGGCGCTGCTTGATGGCTTTGCGGTAAGCGTCAATCGCCGTATCCGTGTCGCCAAGCCGCGCCAGTGCGTTGCCGATGTTGTAGAAGCCGATGGGATCGAGCCGCTCTTCGCGCGACATCACGCGCAACTCGCTGATGGCCTCGCTCTTTTTACCAAGGGCGACGAGATAATCTATGAGCGTTCGTTGAAGACGCGCTCGCTCACTGTCCGACTTCGCGGCCTCGATCTGGACGCGCAACGTAGCGACACGGTCGCTCCCGTTCCCAATCGTCAGCGGAGGATCATCAACGTTGTCGCCGGACTCAGTTTTCGCCGCATCAACGGTCGTCGCATTTGATGATTCCACAGCACGACGCGAGCGCGTTTGCTCAGTGGACGCTGATGCGCTCGCTTCACT
>JACCVS010000405.1 GCA_013698055.1 Acidobacteriota bacterium | reverse complement strand
AAGAGGGACTTGAAGAAGATGATGAGGGCAACGATGATCCGACGATGCTGGCAATTCATGTCGGGCGTCGCGTGCCCGTCTATCGCAAGCTCGGAGAATTTCGCACAAAACGTCTGCGCGAGATTATTCATGAAGTGTTGAGCCGGATTGGAGACGAGGCGTTCACGGAGACACTGCCCGCCGATTTGCGCTCGCGTCAACATCTGATTAATCGCGCCGACGCCCTGCGCCGCATCCACTTTCCAACCGAAGACGTGTCGCTGGCTGAATACGAACGAGCGCGCAGCCCGGCTCACTTGCGTCTCATCTTCGAGGAGTTTTTCTGGGTCGCGCTCGCGCTGTTGATTCAGCGTGGCGAGCGAGTCAAAGAAGCCAAAGGCGCGGTGATAGAGATTACGGATCGCGTGCGCGCATCGCTCGAAGAGATTCTTCCCTTCACTTTGACGAGCGCGCAGGAGCGTGTCACAAATCGCATCTTCGACGACATGCAATCGGATGCGCCGATGAACCGCTTGCTTCAGGGAGATGTGGGAAGCGGTAAGACCATCGTCGCACTGCTGGCGATGCTCGCGGCGATGGAGAACAATTATCAGGCCGTGCTGATGGTTCCGACAGAGATTCTCGCCGAACAGCACGCGCGTAATATCAAACGCCTGCTCGCCCGCACGCCGTATCGCGTCGAGCTTTTAATCGGCTCTTTGCGCGCGACCGAGAAACGCCGCCTGCACAAAGACCTTGCCGCGGGCGACATTCACGCCTGCATCGGCACGCACGCGGTCATTCAGGAATCAGTCGCCTTTCACAAGCTCGGCCTCGTCGTCATTGACGAGCAGCACCGCTTCGGCGTTCTGCAACGAGCGGAGCTTCGCTCGCGCGGCTTTAACCCCGACGTGCTCGTGATGACGGCAACGCCCATCCCACGCTCGCTCGCGATGACTGCTTACGGCGATCTGGACGTTTCCGTCATTGACGAACTTCCTCCCGGCAGGACGCCGATCAAGACGGTCGTTCTCGGCGAAGATCAGCGCGCCGGAGTTTACAAAGGCGTCGAGCGCGAGGTACGCGCCGGACGCCAGGTCTACGTCGTCTATCCGCTCGTCGAAGAATCCGAGAAGATGGACTTGAAAGATGCTACGCGGATGTTCGAGCAACTGCGCGACCGCGTCTTCCCGCACTTCTCAATCGGCCTGCTGCACGGAAAGATGAAAACGGCGGAGAAGGATGAAGTGATGAGCCGCTTCGTCAACGGAGAGATTCAGATTCTCGTAGCAACCACCGTCGTCGAAGTCGGTGTTGACGTGCCGAACGCTTCTTTGATGGTCATTGAACACGCCGAACGCTTCGGCCTCTCGCAGCTTCATCAATTGCGCGGTCGAGTCGGGCGCGGCGCGGAACAGAGCTACTGCGTCCTGCTCGCTTCGGAGAAAAAGACGAGTGTCGCGCGCGAGCGACTGGGAATCATGGAAGAGACGAATGACGGCTTTCGCATCGCTGAAAAAGATTTAGAGATACGCGGCCCCGGCGAGGTGATGGGAACGCGCCAATCCGGCCTGCCGACATTTCGCGTCGGCAATCTCGTGCGCGACGTATTGATTCTCGAAGAAGCGCGCCGCGAAGCCGACTACTATTTGACCACGCGCCGCATGACGCGCGAAACGTCCAATCTCATCGAGCGCGTGCGCGCGGACGCTCGATTCGGGTTGGCAACGGTCGGATGAGGAAGCAGTGGTCAGTGGCCAGTAAAGACCAGGCACGAAAAGCAATCTTGAGATTTTGTTTTAACTGACCACCGGCTACTGACCACTGACCACTATTCTTCTATGCGTGTCATCGCCGGACATTATCGCGGGCGGAATTTGCGTAGCCCCCCTTCGATGCAGGTGCGGCCAACGTCGGATCGCCTGCGCGAGACTCTTTTCAATGTTCTCGCGCCCCGCATTGAAGGCTCTCGTTTTCTAGACCTCTGTGCAGGCTCCGGCGCGGTGGGCATCGAGGCACTCTCGCGTGGCGCGACTCACGTGACTTTCGTTGATCGCTCGCGGAAGATGTGCGGGCTGGTTGAATCGAATCTCGATCTCTGCGGCGTGCCGGAAGATGAGACGGAGGTGGTAATGTCCGAAGCCGCAGAGTTTCTTCGCCGCGCCGTTGCTCGTGGAGAGAATAAATGGGACATAGTATTCTTCGACCCACCTTATGCGAACGACTACATCCCTGCGCTCGCAGCTTTCGGAACAGGCACGATTTTAGAAGATGAAGGGCTGCTCATCGTCGAGCATCACCACAAAAATGAATTGAAAGACGCCATTGGCGAAATCCGACGCTGGCGCATACTAAAACAAGGCGACTCGGCGCTGAGTTTCTATGAAAGACAGTAGCCAGTGGTCAGTGGTCAGTCAGAAGCTGGCCTCTTCTGACCACTGACCACTGACCACCGACCACTGACCACTGACTTATGCTTGTGCTTGGAATTGAAAGCTCTTGTGATGAAACGGCTGCGGCCATCGTGCGCGACGGGCGCGAGATGATTTCGAGCGTGATCGCGTCGCAGATCGAGATTCACAAACGGTTCGGCGGCGTCGTGCCTGAGCTTGCTTCGCGTGAGCATCTGGACAAGATCGTGCCGGTCGTCGAGGAAGCCTTTGCACGCGCCGGGGTCTCGAAAAAAGAGATTGATGGAATCGCTGTTACCAATGGCCCCGGACTCGTCGGCTCGTTGCTCGTCGGTGTCTCTTACGCGAAGGCGATGGCATTCGCGCTTGATGTGCCGCTCGTCGGCGTCAATCATATCGAAGGACACGTTTATTCCGTTGCCTTCGAGAATCCGCCGGTCGAATATCCGGCGATGGCGTTGATCGTCTCGGGCGGTCACTCGAATCTTTTCCTGGTTCCTGAGCCGGGCAAGTACAAGGTTGTTGCGCGCACCCGCGATGATGCGGCTGGCGAGGCTTTTGACAAGGTAGCGAAGATGCTTGGGCTTAGTTATCCCGGCGGCCCCATCATTGAAAAGCTGGCGCGCGAGGGCGATCCCAGGAGCGTGCGTTTCAGTCTGCCCCGCATGGGCGATGGAAAACCTGATTTCAGTTTCAGCGGTTTGAAGACGGCTGTCTCAAAGCATGTGCGCGAGACCGGGCTGCAACCTGTCGCTGAAGGCGAAGAGCCGTCGCAAGACATCAAGAATCTGGCGGCCAGTTTTCAGAGCGTCGTGGTGCGCTCGCTAACGGGAACGATGGAGCGCTTATCGGAAGAGCATGGGCCGAAGACGCTGATTGTCGCAGGAGGCGTGGCCTGCAACGGAGCGCTTCGTGAGGCATCACGCGATGTGGCCGCGCGCCTGGGCGTTCCGGTCTATTTCCCCTCGTTGCACCTTTCAACCGACAACGCCGCCATGATCGCCGCCGCCGGGACGGTGAAACTTCAAGCAGGCGAGCGCGCCGGATGGGATTTGAATGCAGATGTTTCCATGCGGTTGCAAAATGTGGATGTTGACGATGAAGCACTGCGACGAAGCCGCGTGCGCTATAAGTTATAAAGCAGAAGTCAGGAGTCGGAGTCCAGAGACCAGAATAAACCCAAAGGTGATTCCACGTCTTATCATTTACTTACTCATGGCTTCTGGATTCTGCTTTACCAAATATTTAGAGCCGCTTTGCCTGCGAGGGGCAAAGCAGCTCTAATTGCCGGTGGGGTGCGAGGCGACGCTCAAACGAGCACCATGCTCCTACCGGCGAACTCGCGCGACCTGTGTTTGCTCGGAGCGCATTGAGATATTTCTGGCAAACTTCACTTGCTTGTGCGCGTCCAACTCAATCGTCGCGATATCTCCTTCACGAATCTCTTTTAATGAAACCGCCACACCGTCAACCGTGACTTTCGTTCCTTCTCTATCCACCGCAATGACGTGCTCAACGCCCGTGCGCGCCATCACCGAAATATGAGACTCCGCAACTTCGACTACCTTAGCCTGAATGATGCGTGTATCCGTATCGTCATCCGTCCCATTGGACGCAGCCAGAATGCCATTTGAAAAGAACATGAGCAGCGCTGCTGCGAGAAAGCCTGCGAGGCGTTTTTGTTTCATTACGAATTTCCTCCGTTTGATCAATCAAGGAGATTTCGCTGGTGAGTCTGCAACCGATATGCCGAACGGAGGCTAGTGCTGCCTGGATGGCTTTAATACTTGAAGGCAAAAGGAAAAGTTTGTTTATTGCGAATCAATTGCCGATCTGTCACTGACCTTTAATGGTTCACAAAACTTATCGCCTGTGGAGTTGGTTTGTATGATTGCGAAACGCCGGGAAGAGCAGAATTCAGGAGTCAGGAGCAAGGAATCATAAGAAGAACGGTTTCAGCCTCTTCATTCTGGCTTCTGGATTCTGACTCCTGAATTCTGCTCTTCGTCGTTGTCAGCCGAAGATGTTTCGCACCTTATCTATCAGCCCTTTGTCCTCAAGGTCTTTCGTTTCGACTTCGCCGAGTTGTTCGAGGATGCGACGTTGTTCGCGCGTGAGCGTCGTCGGCGTCACGACCGTGACGGAGACGAAGTGATCGCC
>JACCVS010000732.1 GCA_013698055.1 Acidobacteriota bacterium | reverse complement strand
TTCTTTTCAATATTGAGCAGCGCCGCTTCGACCGCTTTCCCGCGATCCGCGCTAGACCTGTCTTCAGCCATAACAAACATCTCTTTCTACCATTCCTTTTCTCACGTTTCGTGGGTGTCGAACTGCTTAAGTCGCGCTCGCGGCCTCTCTCAACCGCAAACGAGACGCAGTATAACACACCTGACGCGAGAATGGAACAGTGTTTCACGTGTGCAACGAAAGTTAATTTTCACCGGAGTTGAGGCTCCGACAAAGTGACCGATGAGTTGTAAGCGAGTGGCGCTCTCATTGTCAAACCTGACGGTGAAGTGATGCGCCGCGCATGGGATATAACACGTCGAGCGAAAACACGCAAGCCTCCCTAATCTTAAAGAAACTCACTGATGCTGCGCCTCGTTCGCTGCTCAAATTGTTCGGCAAGAGACGCAACGCCGCCCGCGCGCTCATCCCTTGAAATTCGCTCGACGCGCCACATCGGAAAGAACTGATCGGACAGTCCCATGAACGGCTCGTCGTGGATAATCGTCCGCACCCAATCGTCAAAAGCATTCAGGTCAAGACCGCGTAAGAATATTCCAGCAGCACTGATCTCATCCAGCACCCCCCAACACTTTTCGCGCGGACTGTGCAGGATAACAATGACGATTGCGCCGGGCTGAATTCCCTTCGCGCGATTTCCGGCGTTTTCCGTTTTGCTTAAGTTCGCTTCATCCATCTTTCGTCAAGTGCGCCTCATATGGAAGCAATCCTCGCACAAACTCTCCGGTAAGCTGCACAAGGTCGCTCGCATCTTTGTTGCTATCTATTTCCGCAACAAGCGCCGACCCGACCACCGCCGCATCAGCATAGCGCCAGGTCTCGGCAACCTGTTCGGCATTGGAGATTCCGAAGCCGACAGCGATTGGCAAACCGGAAACTTTCCGCACGCGCTCAACCAGCAGTTCGGCATCGCGGCTGACATCAAGGCGCGCCCCCGTCACGCCCGCGCGCGAGACGGCATAGATAAAGCCGCTGGCTCGCTCGGCCACTAAAGCCAGACGCGCGCCCGTGGAAGTCGGCGCAACCAGAAAGATCATGTCGAGATCGTGCGCTCTGAGCAAAGCGGAAAACTCTTCCGCCTCTTCCGGCACGAGGTCTGTCACCAGCACCCCATCAATGCCCGCGTCAGCCGCTTCCCTGCTCAAGCGTTCAACTCCGTATTGCAGCAGCGGATTGAAATAACTGAACAGCACGATGGGCACATCCCTCATCAACGGACGTGCCCGCTCGACAACGTCTAACACTTCGCGGATACCGAAGCCGTGTCGCAAGGCGCGCTCAGAAGCTCTCTGAATCACAGGCCCGTCTGCCATCGGATCGCTGAACGGCACGCCAAGCTCGATGAGGGTCGCGCCCGCGCTCGCCAATTCAATGAGCAACTTGCCTGTTGTCTCAAGATCGGGATCACCCGCCGTAATGAAAGGAATCAGGCCACGCCGCCCTTCGCGCTTTAAGCGAGCGAATGTTGCTTCAATCCTGCTCACAACGTTTCATCAGCCATTGCTTCGGCGACCGTGTTCACATCTTTATCACCGCGTCCTGAAAGATTGACGATTAGTAATTGATCGCGATTCATCTCGCGCGCGATTTTCAAAGCGTGCGCGATGGCATGAGCCGATTCGAGCGCGGGGATGATGCCTTCAAGTTGCGAAAGACGCTGGAAGGCTTCGAGCGCCTCCGCATCCGATGCCGATACATACTGCACGCGCCCCTCATCATGAAGGTATGCGTGTTCAGGGCCGATTGATGGATAATCGAGTCCCGCTGAAACCGAATGCGTGCGCGCGATTTGCCCGTGCTCGTCCTGCAAGACATAACTCATCGTGCCCTGAAGCACGCCGGGCCGCCCGCCTCCGCTCTCGTTGAAGCGCGCAGCATGTAGCCCGATTTCATTTCCGCTTCCGCCCGCCTCGACGCCAATCATCCGTACTTTCTCATCCGATAGAAACGGATAGAACAGGCCAATTGAATTCGAGCCGCCGCCGACACACGCGACCAGAACGTCCGGCAGGCGTCCCTCTTTTTCCAGAATCTGCGCGCGCGCCTCAGTTCCGATGACACTTTGAAAATCGCGCACCATCAAAGGATACGGATGCGGACCCAGGGCGCTACCGAGAAGATAATATGTGTCCGCAACGTTCGTCACCCAATCACGCAACGCCTCGTTGATCGCGTCCTTTAGAGTCCGCGCTCCAGCATCCACCTCGCGCACCTCCGCGCCGAGCAGTCGCATCCGAAAGACATTGAGCTTCTGGCGGCGCATGTCTTCCGCGCCCATGTAAACGACACAGTCGAGTCCGAATAAGGCGCAGACTGTGGCGGTGGCGACGCCGTGCTGGCCTGCGCCCGTCTCTGCGATGATGCGCCGCTTGCCCATGCGCCGCGCCAGCAGAACTTG
>JACCVS010000354.1 GCA_013698055.1 Acidobacteriota bacterium | reverse complement strand
ATCGCCAAAAACGGCGGCGTCGTGATGGTCAACTTCTACCCGGTCTTCATAGATCAGAAAGCTCTGGACGCGAACAAGGAGCGCAACGAGCGTTTGAAGCCGCAGTTGGACGCGCTGAATGAACGTTACAAAGATGATGCCGTGCGTCTTTCCGCAGAGAGGCAGAAAGTCTTTGACGCCAATCCGCTGCCCACCACACCGCTCTCCGTGCTGATAGACCACATAGACCATATCGCAAAAGTCGCGGGCGTTGACCATGTTGGAATAGGCTCGGATTTTGACGGAGTACCTTCCTTACCCGTCGGCATTGAAGACATTTCGAAACTTCCCGTCATCACCTATGAGCTTTTGCGGCGCGGCTACAAGGAAAAGGATATACGTAAAATATTAGGTGAGAACTTACTGCGCGCCTTTGCCGAAGCCGAGAAAGTCTCGCGAACAATGGGTCGCACAATCAGCGGCGAGGGCAACCAGCGCCGTTACAACGCACCACAGAAATAAGGGAACTGGAAAAATGAAAGCGCGCGGTGACGAGTTTCGATTCGTCATCGCGCGCTGATTGTTAGAAGTTAATAGAGATTTGCAGTTAGCTGTAACGGCTAGTTGCCGCCGCCCGAGCTTCCGCCTGAGCCGCCGCTGCCGGAGCCTCCACCACTGCCCGATCCGCCACCGGAACCAGAGCCTCCGCCGGAACCACTCCTGCCTGGGCCACCGCTCCCACCCGAGCCGCTACCGCCGCTCGAGCCTCCACTGGAGCCGCCGGAACCACTACCGCCGGAGCCAGAGCCTCCGCCGGAACCGCTACCGCCGCCCGAGCCGCTGCCGCCACCAGCACCGCCGCCGCTGCCGCCGGAACCACTTCCACCGGAGCCGCCGCTACCTGATCCGCCGCCAGAGCCACCTGAACCGGAGCCGCTACCGCCGCCCGTTCCTTTGTCTTCGTCTTCTCTCATCGTAGATTTCCTCCCTGATAGGTTAGGTACTTACGTTGATTGTTGATTTAATGAACACGCCAAAAAACGATTGAGGCAAAAGATTCCGTGTCCATCCATATTTGCCTGTTTGACTATCAATTAGTATGCCGTCTATGTGTTCGGGAAGTTTGCCGAAATTGTTGGGAATAATCCGGCGCGCGGTTCAACAATCGCAAATCCCTCTGCAAGAAATCATACACAGTGAAAATCCTGCGTCGTATTCTCGTTCACTGAACAAGCTGCTAACCTTTCGTACTCAAACTTTATTGCAACCGTACATGCTATAATCAAACATCACGTGATGCAGCCAGCCGGAATCTACATTCATATTCCTTTCTGTCGGACGCGCTGTTCCTACTGCGACTTCGCCACTGGAGCATACGATGGCGCATTGGCCGAGCGTTATGTCAGCGCCCTCATCAACGAGATCAGAGCTTTTCGCTTAACCGAAGATGCGCTCGATGTGGACACCATCTACTTCGGTGGCGGCACGCCAAGTCTTCTTTCGCCCGCGCAGGTCACATGCATTCTCGAAGCGGCGCAAGAGCGTTTTCGCGTTGAAGGGAGCGCGGAAGTGACAATGGAGATGAATCCGGGCACTGTCACGCTTGAGGGCTTGCGCGAGTTTCGCGCCACAGGCGTCAACCGCGCGAGCTTCGGCGCGCAGACCTTTGATGATCTTGAGCTGAAACGTTTGGGGCGCACGCACACAGCCGATGATGTCAGACACACGTTCGCTCTTTTACGCGAAGCGGGATTCGCAAACATCAGCTTCGATCTTATCGCCGGGCTTCCGGCACAAACGCTCGATGGTTGGTCGCGTAATCTGGCGGAAGCTCTCGCGCTGCGGCCTGAACATCTCTCGTTTTACATCCTGGAAGTTCACGAAGGAACGCCACTTGCCGAGCAGATCAGGCGTGGCGCTGAAAGACAACCGGACGACGACCTCGCGGCTGAGATGTACCGGCTAATGCTTCAGAACTCTGGCGCAGCGAGCTATCAGCACTACGAGATTTCCAATCTCTGTTTGCCCGGTTACGAATCGCGCCACAACACGAAATACTGGACTGGCGAAGCTGTTTATGGTTTCGGTTGCTCCGCGCACTCCTATGACGGAAGGCTGATGCGCTGGTCTAATGAGCGCGACGCCGCGCGTTATACTGCGCTCGTCGAAGCGAGGCAGACGCCCGTTGTCGAAACGATTGAGCTGGACGAGCGCGCTGCGCGTGCCGAGTCAATCTTTCTCGGTTTGCGCCTGATGCGCGGCGTCAATCTGAAAGAGTATCAAGCACGCTTCGGCGCGGATTTGCGCGCTGAATATGCAAATGATTTAACGCGATTGAGCGAGGCCGGATTAATTGAGCTTGATAAGGATTTACTGAAACTGACAACCTCCGGCGCGCTCCTCTCTAACGAAGTTTTCTTAACCTTTGTGTGAAAGGTAGAATTCAGGAGTCAGAATCCAGAATAAAAGGCTGAGGCCCGCTTTTGTTCTTCTTCTGACTTCTGACTCCTGAATTCTGGATTCTGCTTTTCATGATTGACCTACGCAGCGATACAGTAACGAAGCCGACGCCCGCGATGCGGCGCGCGATGGCTGAGGCGGAAGTGGGCGACGATGTGTACGGCGAAGACCCGACCATCAATCGCTTGCAGGAGCGCGCGGCTGAGATTTTTGAAAAAGAGGCTGCCATCTTCGTCCCGACCGGCTCGATGGGCAATCAGATCGCCGTCAAGCTGCACACGCGCCCCGGCTCGGAAGTGGTCATAGAGGAGCGCGGCCACATCTATAATTACGAGATGGCGGCGATGTCCGCTGTTTCAGGCACGCTCGCGCGACCTGTGCGAAGCGTTGACGGAACTGGCATCCTCAATTGGGGCGAAATAGAAGCTGCGATTCACGTCGGCAGCGCTTATTACGTCGCGCCGACCGCGTTAGTCGCACTCGAAAACTCGCACAATCTGGCGGGCGGAAGAGTTTACACGAGCGCGCGGATGGAAGAGATTTGCGAACGCGCGCACGCGCTCAAGCTGCCCGTTCATCTGGACGGTGCGCGCATCTTCAACGCCAGCGCCGCGCTCGGTGAGCCGGTCGCGGCTCTTGCTCGTTCCGCCGATTCGGTAATGTTCTGTTTGTCGAAAGGGTTGGGCGCGCCAGTAGGTTCGATGCTGCTCGGCTCGCGCGCATTTATAGACGAGGCGCGCGTCTGGCGAAAAATCCTCGGGGGAGGAATGCGTCAGGCGGGTGTACTCGCCGCCGCAGGTCTCATCGCGCTTGAAGAATCGCCAAAGCTTTTGCATGAAGATCATGCCAATGCGCGTCGTCTGGCTGAAGGTCTGGCAGAGGTGAATGGCATCAAGATTGATCCTGAAAGGGTCGTGACCAACATCGTCCTCTTCGACGTTTCAGAAACCGGGATCGCGGCGGACGAAATCTGTCTGCGCCTCAAAGAGCGAAATGTCCTTGCCTCCGGCTTCGGCTCGTCAATTCGCATGGTCACGCATTACGATGTCTCCGGCGCAGATATTGAAACAACGCTACGGGAAATGCAGAAAGCAGTAGGCAGCAGGCAGTAGGCAGGAAGCGATATTAAGTTCGCTGCCTTCTGCTTTCCGCCTTCTGCCTTCTATCTCTTCAGTGTAGGTCAAGAATGATAATTGCAATTGATGGCCCGTCGGGTGCGGGCAAATCCACGCTGGGGCGCATGATCGCGCGCGAGTTGAGTTTGCTTTACATTGACACGGGCGCGATGTACCGCGCCGCCGCTCTCGCCGTCATCGGATCGGGCGTGAGTACGGTAGATCAACAGGCGGTTGCGGAAGTCGTGACGCGAGCCGACATCAACCTCGAAGGCGACCCCGATTCATTACAGGTGATGCTCGATGGCCGCGACGTTTCTCAGGACATTCGCACTGAAGAGGTGAGTCATTCGGCGTCCGTGATTTCGACGATTCCAGAAGTGCGGCGCACGCTCGTCCAGCGGCAGCGCAAGTTGGGCGAGCGCGCGGGTGGTGTTGTTCTCGACGGGCGCGACATCGGCACGATTGTTTTTCCGCAGGCCGACGTAAAGTTTTTCCTGACAGCCGCGCCTGAAGAACGCGCGCACCGCAGATACGACGAGGATCGGCTGAAAGAGCGCAATGCGACCCTTGAAGAAACCCTCGCAGACATCAACAAACGCGACCGCCGTGATTCCACGCGCGGAGATTCACCACTCGCCATCGCCGAGGATGCCATCGTCATAGACTCGACAGAGTTTTCAATCGAAGAAGTTTTTGAGCAGATGCTGAAAGCCATCCGGGAAAGAAAATAAGAATTTAGAGCACATCTCATCAATGCTAAAAACATGAATCACGAAATTACACGAAGCAGCAGCAAACAATTTTAGTGCTGCTTCGTGTGATGCGTGTGGCTTCGCGTTGACTGCGCTTTATTGATGAGACCACTTCTATAATCATAAGCTATGTTCACCGGCATTATCGAAGAACTCGGTCGGGTGCGAAGCGTTGAGACGCGCGGCGAGGGTGTGCGCCTCTGCATCGAAGCGCACACCGTCATGAAAGGAACGCAGGAGGGAGACTCCATCGCGGTCAATGGCGTGTGCCTGACGGCAATTGACGTGCGCGCGGATTCGTTTTCGGCGGATGGCTCGCGCGAGACTTTGCAGCGCTCGACGCTTAATCATTTACGCGCCGGGTCAGTCGTCAATCTCGAACGCGCCGTCACTCCCACAACCCGCCTCGGCGGGCACATCGTTCAGGGGCACGTTGATGCGCGCGGGCGCTTTCTCGGAGCGACCGAGCACGGCGGCTCCTGGACAATCCGCATTGCTTTCCCGCCGGAGATGGCGCGCTATCTCGTCTTCAAAGGCTCCGTCGCCGTCGAAGGCATCAGCCTGACAATCGCCGGACTCGCGGAAGATTATTTCGAGATCGCCGTTATCCCGAAGACATGGGATGTGACGAACTTCTCGCACCTTAAATCAGGCGATGAAGTCAATCTTGAAGCAGACATCATAGCCAAGTACGTCGAGCGCATCTTGACCATCGCGCCGGAGATCAGGGCGGGGAATCAAACATCGCTGACGATAGAAAAGCTGGCCGAGTTGGGATATAAATGAGAACCGCTGAGCAAGGGGTGATCTAAATAAGGATAGGCGAAGTGAAACGGGGATTAATCTTAGTTTTAATTGTGCTCTTCAGCCTCTTGCTCAGCGGCTGCTCGAAGAGTGGGAAACAAGCCGTATATACCGGGCCGCCATTAAATGATGTCGAGTTTGCCAAAAGGGTCTTTAGCCTTCTGGCAGAAGGTGACGAAGCGGTGTTGGTGATGGTTGACTGGGCGCACTTGAAAATGATCGGGGTTGATGTCGGGACGATGTACCTGAACATCAGTGGCGACAGCGCGCGCGATAAATTTCTCAAAGGTTTCATCAGCGGCTACTCGAAATCGTTCAAAGAGAGGGGCGGCACTGTTGATAACGTGTCTAACTGGCGCGAGCATTCGCGCGATGCCTCTAACACTGTAGTCACGGCGGACGGCCCCGGCGGGAAACCCCTGTTAATGACCGTTGCCCACATTGATGGCCAACAGAAAGTCACTAACCTGGAGCTTAAGTAAGCTCGCACAGGGCATATATCTTTCGGTCATGAGGCGCAGGTTAAATCCGTGCATTGGATTTCCACGCCTCTGGTCTGTTTCATAGCCAACCGCTAAACTGAAGCTCATATTTGAGATGATAGTTCCGTTAACAGTAACTATTACCTTCGGAGCTGTGTACGCCCCATGCAACCCGCGCTTAATCTTCTCGCCGTCTTAAATCTTTTGGGAGTTGCTCAGGGTTTCCTGATGGCTGTCGTGCTTCTGAGTACGAAACGCGGCAACAGGTTTGCCAATCGGATTCTCGGGGCACTGACAATTACAATCTCGATTGTCGTGGGTGGCGCAGTCCTGCTCACGACAAACTACGTTTTCGTCTTTCCTCATTTAAGCCGATTACATCACCCGCTTGTTTTTCTCACCGGGCCGTTACTATTTCTGTATATCAAGGCGTTAACTTCAGGCAAACAGAAAAGTGAGAAAAGAGAGCTATGGCACTTCATCCCCTTTGCGCTCTGTTTTCTTTATTTGATTCCTTATTATTTCCAAAGTGGCGAAGCTAAGCTCAACTTTCTGGTGTCAGAGTATTACGAAGAATCTCTGGGCGGGTGGTATTACATCAGGTCTGGGCTGTTTATTATCCAGTTTCTGGTCTATTTAGTTCTCATCACTTCAACGCTCGTTAAGTATTCACGCTTGCCTGAGCGAAATTCGGCTCAGAGAAAACATATCCTTTTCCGGGTGCGGTTCTTCGTCATCGCCTCAGTGGTTCTGTGGATTGGCGCGGTCCTCCGCTATACGCTCGATCAGGGCGGGAGTACGAACCTGCTCGTGCCTTTCGGCGCTTCCATGCTCATTTATGGGATGGGCTATTTGCAATTAAGCAAGCCAGAGATGGCGATGGATGTGGACGCTCAACAGCAGCCCGCGAAGAAGTATGAAAAGTCAAAGTTATTGCCCGCCTGGTCCGACAGGTATCTCAACAAATTGCTTCAGGTCATGAAAGATGAAAAGCCTTTCATGGATGGAGACGGAGGCTTTTGTCATCATGCAGTATTTCGGCTACCTGCGCCGCTCTGCTGATATCTCCTACTTGAATTGGATTCAGACGATGAACAGTAATGGTGGAGATTACCGCGTCATGATCAACGGCTTCCTCAACTCACAGGAATACCGCCAACGCTTCGGGCCTTGAGAGAAAGCAGAAGGCAGAAAACAACAAGTTCTCTGCCTTCCGCTTTATGCCTACTGCCTTCTTCCCCTACGCCCGCTTTGCCTCTGTGGGGAATTAGCTCTTACCAATTACTCAACTGAGAATTGCTCCCGCCTGCCTTCATCTCCCACCAGACTAATCTTGCCAGTCGCAAAAAAAGATGCTTTCGGGTAACATGGTTGCTGTCCGTTCTCCCAAATCTCCTGGTCGAGTAATCCTGTGATGCCTTTTGCTTCCATTGAAGACGCCGCCGCAGACATTCGCGACGGGCGCATGATTATTATCGTTGATGACGAAAACCGCGAAAACGAGGGCGACCTCGTCTGCGCGGCTGAGAAAATCACGCCCGAAATCATCAACTTCATGGCGACGCACGCGCGTGGCCTGATCTGTATGCCGTTGACGGAAGAGCGTTGCGACGAGTTGCACCTGACGATGCAGGTTGCCGA
>JACCVS010000328.1 GCA_013698055.1 Acidobacteriota bacterium | reverse complement strand
TTCCTGATCGTCGGCGAGCGCGTCAACGCTTCGGGGTCGAAAAAGATGCGCGACCTCTTGAACGCGGAAGATTGGGACGGCCTTGTTTCTCTGGCACGCGAGCAGGAGCGCGAAGGCGCGCACGTCCTGGATGTCAACGTGGACTTCGTCGGACGCGATGGCGAGAAAGACATGCACGAGCTTGCCTCGCGCCTCGTGACGAGCGTCAAAATCCCGCTCATGTTCGACTCGACCGAGTGGGAGAAGATGGAAGCCGGCCTCGAACACGCGGGCGGCAAGTGCATCCTGAATTCTACGAACTACGAAGACGGCGAGCCGCGCTTCGCCAAAGTTCTTGAGTTGTGCAAACGCTATGGCGCAGGCGTCGTCATCGGCACGATTGACGAGCAGGGCATGGCGCGCACCAGGGAAGGAAAGTTTGAGATTGCCAAGCGCGCTTACGAGCAGGCGACCGAGAAGTACGGCATTCCGGCGCACGACATTTTCTTTGATCCGTTGGCGCTGCCCATTTCGACCGGCATCGAGGAAGACCGGCGCAACGCTCTTGAGACCATTGAAGGCATCCGGCGCATCAAGGCGGAACTGCCGGGCTGTTCCACTATTCTCGGCGTCTCGAACGTTTCGTTCGGGCTTAACCCTGCATCGCGCATCGCGCTCAACTCTGTCTTTCTGCACGATGCGGTCGAGGCTGGATTGGACGCGGCGATTGTCAACGCGAGCAAGATTCTCCCGCTCAACCGCATCGGCGACCGCGAGCGCGAAGTGGCGCACGACCTGATTTACGATCAGCGAAAGTTTGACGGCGAGATTTGCACCTATGATCCGCTCACCGAGTTTACTACTCTCTTCGAGGGCGTTTCCACCAAGACCACAAAGAAGGATATGGGCAATTTGCCCGTAGAGGAACGTCTCAAGCGCCATATCATTGACGGTGAAAAGCTCGGCCTTGAAGATAATCTCAAGCTCGCCCTTGAAAATCACCCTGCGCTCGACATCGTCAACAACATTTTACTCGATGGAATGAAAGTGGTCGGCGATCTCTTCGGCAGTGGGCAGATGCAGCTTCCCTTCGTTTTGCAATCGGCGGAAGTGATGAAAACGGCTGTGCGATTTCTTGAGCCGTTCATGGAGAAGAAGGGCGGGGCGACCACAAAAGGAACGATGGTGCTGGCGACCGTTAAGGGCGATGTGCATGACATCGGCAAGAACCTCGTTGACATCATCCTGACCAACAATGGTTACAAAGTCGTCAATCTCGGCATCAAGCAGGCGATTGACGACATCCTGCGCGCCTCCGAAGAGCACAAAGCGGACGCCATCGGCATGAGCGGCTTGCTTGTTAAATCCACGCTCATCATGCGCGACAATCTTGAGTTGATGAACGAGCGCAGCATCGGCGTGCCTGTCGTGTTGGGTGGCGCTGCCTTGACGCGTCGTTACGTCGAAGATGATTTGAAATCTATTTACAAAGGACAGCTCTTCTACGCCAAAGATGCTTTCGATGGGCTGCATACGATGGATGCTTTGACCGGAGGGAAAGGTGAAGCGGCAGTTGCAGCAGGGAACGGGTCGAAAGCCGTCACGGCAAATACCATTGATGATGATCAACCTGCGGACGACGTAGAAGATTTAGTCGGCGAAGATGCCAAGCTGGGTATTCGCACACCTGCAAAGCCGCGCGGAGTTGCCAAAGTCGCGGGTGACGCCACCCACACGCGCCGTTCCGAGATTAACCCGGACGCGCCTATTCCGCGCGCTCCTTTCTACGGCTCGCGCGTCATCGCCGACATCCCGCTCGACGATGTGTTCGCATTTGTGAATGAGACGGCGCTGTTCAAAGGCCAGTGGCAATTCAAGCAGGGCAAAAAGAGCGCGGAGGATTATCGCGTGTTGGTTGCCGAGCATGTCCGCCCGACTTATGATGCCTTGAAAGAACGTTCAAAGCGCGAGAAGTTATTGACCCCGCGCGTCGTCTATGGATACTTTCCGTCTCAATCCTCCGGGAACGACCTCATCATTTATCAGGATGATGAGAAGACCGAGCGGATGCGTTTCACCTTCCCGCGCCAGCCCGAAGGAAAGCGCCTGTGTCTGGCGGACTATTTCGCAGCCGAAGGTTCTGGCCGGATGGACGTGGCGGCATTTCATCTCGTGACGATGGGACGGCGCGCGAGCGAGTATGCTCAGGAGCTTTTCAAGGCGGACAATTACACGGACTATCTTTTCTTTCACGGCCTGAGCGTGGAATCGGCGGAAGCCCTCGCGGAACTCTGGCACAAGCGCATCCGCGAAGAGTTAAGCGTTGCGGAGCGCGACGCCGCTGATTTGAACAAGCTCTTTCATCAGTCCTATCAAGGCTCACGCTTCAGCTTCGGCTATCCGGCTTGCCCGAATCTGGAAGATCAGACGAAACTGTTTGAGCTGTTAGACCCTTCGCGCATTGACGTGGAGTTGACGGAAGAATT
>JACCVS010000321.1 GCA_013698055.1 Acidobacteriota bacterium | reverse complement strand
CACCATTCATGTTGGCGTTCGGGCTGACGCTCTGGAAATTATCCAGAAAGAAAAGCATCGCAGGGCTTTCCGCCGTCGCCTTCAACAAATCATAGAACTTCGCGAACGTGTTCGGGCGAATCGTGTCGCGGTCGTAAGCGATGAGCAGCCACCTGTCCGCAGCCTTGCCCGCGAAGACGTTGAAGTGGTTCGTCCAGAAATCAACCATCACTTCCTGCAACTGCCGCTCGCTGTAAACGGCGCGCAGGATGCGCGAAGCCTGCAACTCTGCCGTGAGCTGCTGCGGCGCGCGTAGACCGTTTTTAGCAAGGTAATCGCGAAACGCTCTGCGTGCCCCATTGTTGTTCTGCTGCGCGTCGTCTTCTTTGCCCATGCCTTCCGGCTTCATCATCACATCGCCGTCATCGTCCATGCCCGGAGCGTTGGGGGCATTCTGCGCCGCCTGACCTTTCTTGCGCGCCGCGACAATGGGCGCAAGTTCCGCCGGAACCTGACCGCGCCGCTCCATGATTCTGAGAAGCGCGCCTGGCTGTGGGTACTTCGCAAACAGCTCCCCTGTGGAAAGCTGTAGCGCGGGCAGGTTCTTTACCTTCGCTTCGGCCACCGCGTCCGTGATCTTGTCAGGGAAAAGCTGCTGTTCGATGTACCGCTCAAGCCCCATCGAACGCACTTTCTCAACATCGCCGGGACGAGCGCCGAAGCCCAGACGATTGAGCGCGTGCAAAATGCGCTGCTCCTCGCTCAGACGTTGCGCCTTTTGCGATGTTTGTGCGCTGACTCCAAAACTCAATGCCCCGACCAGAAGCGTCCAGACGGAAAGAAGCGCCACCGCGCGGCGTGCGATGCTGGAAAATCTATTATGTGAACTCATTTTGATAACTCTCATCTCATCATCCTTGAATTTCCGGTTAAACGTTACTCTTAGCTAGAGACCGCAAGCTCAAATCCCACTTTTGCTGTGGATTTAGACGCGGGGGGAGGGTATAAGGTTGAAAAAGTTTAGGGGAAGGCAGCAAAAAGGCAGTGAGGACAGTGTATTTATCGCTTACTTATTCTCCTTCATATACTGACGAGGTGCAGGAGCACCACGCAATAATCCTTCAGTGCTCAAATCTTCATCAACATCTTCCCAATGGATACCGTATCCCCCGCCGATGATTTGCCAGTTCTTTCTTTGCGCCTCCGTAGCATTCAACAATCGTGGATACCACGCCACAGGAACAATGATTGTCCTGCCATCCATTAACCGGACTCTTACCTCATCTTCAGTAACCTCTACATCTGCGACTCGCTCATCAGCCGCCAGCGCCAAAATACCCATGCCAAGCCTCCAATAACTCCGTTTAATGAAAAGCAAGCTAATCCCGCTCCGGTTGAATGACTTGCTAGGCGTCCCCTACATTTTAATGCGCCTCTGCGGTTTATGAGATTTCGATTTGCATTTCATGCCATCCTGCACCTCATTTTTATTGAGTGTGGAGGAATTAGTTGGATAAGGCTTGCCTGCGCTTCGCGGCCAAATCCACATCTCAACTGTTAGTTCTTCTCGATATCCTTCATCTACCCAGATAACTCTGTCAGCCCGAATCCCATGCTTCTTAACAATATAGTTTTTAGCTCTGATGGCGCGCCGGCGAGCCTCACCTGGACAAGATTTACTTCCGGCAAAAATGAAATACCAGCCAACCTCGTCCGGCATCATCTTCAATTGAATGCCTAAGTTGTCGAGTCGTGCCCTTTCTTCTGAAAACGGGAGATCGGCGTACTCATCAAACTTACGTGCAGAATCAGCGAGAGTATTACTGAAAGCTAAAAAACAAAACGCGATTGTGAGAATGAGCTTCATATTTTCTACCTCGCTACTATGGTTAACGCCTAACTTGGATTTTTACCGCGCGGGTCTTGGAAAGCTCACGGGGCTTCGATTCCCTTGCCTGTCAACGGCGCGGACGCCGAAGAAGTAGTTATCCTTGGACATGCCGGGCATCGTGTAGCTCGTCACACGTCCGACCGCGCGCGAATTCGTCCAGACGGGTGAAGTAGTCTCGCGCCAGACGATTTCGTAGCCTGCGAGGTCTGGCTCCGTGTTCGCATCCCATTTCAAATCCGTGTCGTTGGTCAGGCGCGTCGTGACGATGCCGACTGATTTGGGGCGGGCGGGAGCAAGGGCGAGCGCGGCCAAGTTTGCACTGTTGACGCGCGCGACCTGCCCGATGTAGGCGAAGTCTACGAACTCCGGCAGATCGCCGTACCGCACGCCGTTCTCAATCCTCACGTTCTGGTGCTGGTGCTTGTACTCTTCGTTCGGTTCCGTGAAGCGTACCGCCGCATAACCTCGTTCGAGAAAGGGAATGTGATCGCCGCCGCGCAGGTAACGGTCGCGACGGTAAACGATCATCACGTTCATCGTGGGCACGTAACGCGCCCCCGTCTCTTTGATGAAACGCGCAAGCTGGCGCGAAGCCGAATCGTTCTCGCCGCCGACGCCGCGCCGTACGTTTGCTTCCTCGCTTGTTTCAGATGAAGGCACGCCTTCGGAGAAGACGCGCAAGGTGCGCCGATCACGAACACCGTTTCCGCCGAGCGTGTTTCCGACGATGTCGTTGGTGAACATCGCCTCTATGTTCCATTCTTTTTGCTTGGCCTGCTCCGCAAAGTATCCTGCCCCGACCAATCCCTGTTCCTCACCTGCGACGGCCATGAAGATGATCGTCGCCTCAAACTCGTACTTTGCCATCACGCGCGCCATCTCAAGCACGGCAGCCGTGCCGGAGGCATCATCATTCGCGCCGGGAGCGTCACATTCGGCGTCGGTCGGACTCGTACACATCGAATCGTAGTGGCCGCTGACAACGTACAGGCGATTCTCCGAAGCCGGCTGTGTGCCGCGAAGTGTGGCAACGACATTTGTGAGGGTGGTCGGGCGAGCGATGCGCGGATACTTGCCGGGCTGCTGCTCGAAGCTCTGTTTTTCGACTTTCATGCGCCCGCCTGAAGCCCGGCTGGCTGCAAGAAATTCCGCATAGAGCCAATCGCGCGCCGCGCCTATCCCGCGTGTCGGGTTGTCCTGCGCCGAAAGAGTGTTGCGCGTGCCGAAGGAGACGAGCTTGCGGACGGTGCGCTCGATGTTGCCCGCATTGATTTCGGAGACAATGCGCGCGATGGTTGGGTTGCGCGGCGCGTTTGTCGTCATTGAGAGCGTACTGGCCTCGCGCCGTTGCCCTGAACGCCTTTGTTGCGCTTGCGAAGATGGACTGAGCGCAAAGACGCTGATGGAGAGAGCCAAAAGTGTGAGCTTAAGTTTGAGCAATCGAACGGCGCTTGGTTTTATCATGACCTTCATCCGAGACTCCGTTTCCGGCGTGGCTGATGCAAGATAGGTTGGAGCGCAGTTAAGGTAACGCGAAGTTGAACGTCAAAGCAACAATCCAGAGGAGCGGGATAACAGAACGGATGAGAAGGAGACAGGATTAACAAGATAGACAGGAAGAAGAGAATGCGGAATGCGGAATGCGGATTGGAAGACAATGGCCTGCTCTTTCAATCCGAAATTCGCATTCCGCAATCGAACTATCCTGTCTATTTCTTTCCTGGCGCTGCATCAGTTTCGTGAAGAGTTAATAAAAGCGGTAGGCGCGGCTTTTCCAGACGACGATGACTTCGCCGCCAAGTTGTTCTGCGATTGCGCGCAAGCCCGGTTCGTCGGCGATGAGAGCGCGGTATTGTTCCGAGCCACGACGAATGTTTGTCGTCGAGCGAGAAGAATTGTAGGCAGTGTCCACCCACGCGCCGCCCTGTCTCTGAAATTGACGCCCGCCGGCGCTGCGCGTCTGCGCT
>JACCVS010000311.1 GCA_013698055.1 Acidobacteriota bacterium | reverse complement strand
ATATCATGGAGGGCGCGGCAATCACAGCCATTGATAATGGCGTCTATCTGGAGAGGCTGGTTGACTCGCTCGATGTTGACGGCGATGGCGCTTCCGAAGTTGTTACGATCAGGGAAGGACTTGAGGGAGACGGCTACGCCATCTATAAAAAGCAAAACGGCAAGTGGAATAAAGCTTACGAATTTTCCAACTACAGGTGCGGGTTCTAGAAGGGATGAGGGATGAGGGATGAGGGATGAAATAATAGACTAATAGCTCTTGTTTCATCCCTCATCCTCATCCCTCATCCCTGCATTTCCCTATGCGTTTAATTTTCATGGGGACGCCGGAAGCGGCTGTGCCGACGTTGCGCCGTTGTCTTGAGGACGGCCACGAGGTCGTCGCTGTCTGGACGCAACCTGACCGTCCCGCCGGGCGAGGCAATAAACTCACTCAACCGCCTGTAAAAGAGTACGCACTCAAACACAACCTCTTAGTTCATCAGCCAGCGAAAATCAGGAATGAAGAGACGCTCGATTTATTTGCTTCACACGAAGCGGACGCGGCGGTAGTCGTCGCCTACGGTCGCATTCTGCCGCCAACCTTTCTGCGCGCGACGCTACGGGGCTGTATCAATGTCCATTTCTCGTTGCTGCCACAGTACAGGGGAGCCGCGCCCGTGAACTGGGCGATTGTGCGTGGAGAGAGAGAGACGGGTGTCACGACGATGCTGATGGATGAGGGGCTGGATACGGGCGCGATCCTCCTGCAACGAGAAACTGCGATTGAAAAGGCTGAGACTGCGCCGGAATTGATGGCACGTCTCTCCACTTTGGGGGCAGAAATTTTGAGCGAGACGGTCGCGCGTCTTGAAGAGATCGAGCCACTTGAGCAATCTGAAGAGAAGGCGACATTTGCTCCGATTCTCAAGCGGGAAGACGGGCTTATTAATTGGGCGTTTGATGCGGAGCAAATAGAGCGGCGGGTTCGCGGCTTTCAACCCTGGCCGAACGCTTTCACGAAACACAATTCGCAACGGCTTGTGATCTGGCGCGCGACCGTTGCGAGCGATGAAGCTGGAGGAGACATAGAAGGCGAAATCGTAAAAGCTCACGGCGACGATTTTTTCGTTTCATGCGGAGGCAAGTCGCTGCTTCGTCTGCATGAAGTTCAGCTGGAAGGTAAGCGGCGAATGAGCGTTCGTGATTTTCTGAATGGTGAACGAACGCAGGCGGGCGAGAGATTGGGATGAGCGCGGGCGTGAGAAGCAAGGCAGAAGGTAGAAAGCAGAAGGCGGAAGGCGGAAAGGGCAGGCGTGACGTTTCAGTTGCGCGTCGCGCAGCATTCCAAATCCTGCGCCGCGTTGAAGAGGATGGTGCGTATGCCGCTGTGCTGCTGGCGGCGAGCGATGATGAGATGCGCGCTGATGATCGTGCGCTATGTTATGAACTCGTCCTCGGCACGTTGCGCTGGCAGTTATGGCTGGACGCTTTGATCGAGCATTACGCGAAACGTCGTGCTGAAAGTCTTGATGCTCCTGTGCGAAGGGCTTTACGGCTCGGCCTTTATCAATTGCGTTTCCTCTCTCGTATTCCTGCCTCGGCAATCGTCAATGAATCGGTCAACCTCGCGTATCTTTCGCGTTTGCGCTCGGCTGCTTCCTTCATCAACGCTGTCTTGAGGCGCGCCACGCGCGAGCCGGAATACGACCCTGCGAAGAGCGTCTTTGAGCCAGTTGAGAGGTTGGCTATAGAGACCTCGCATCCAGTCTGGTTGCTTGAGCGATGGATTGATGCTTTCGGCATCGAAGAGGCGAGTGCTTTGGCCCGCGCTAATAATGCTGCGCCGCCAATCGCTTTTCGTGTAATAACAAATCGCGTGAGTAAGAAAGAGATATTAGAAGAACTGCGAGCGGCTGGCGGCGTTCTTGTTTCATCTGAGGTAGCTCCCAATGCTTGGCGAATCGAGGGCGCGGGAGCGTTGCAGCGTCAACTCGTGCGCGAAGGAAAGATTTATCTTCAAGATGAGGCTTCGCAGTTGGTGGCTCACGTGTTAGACGCTCAGGCAGGAGAGCGCGTGCTGGATGTCTGTGCCGCACCGGGCAGTAAGACGACGCATGTCGCAAGCAGAACTCCCGATCTTTCCCTGATCGTCGCGGGTGATTTACATGAGCATCGTTTGCGGACTGTGATGGAAGCGGGCGAGCGACAGGCGATTAAAACACTTCAAGCAATGGTTCATAACGCCGAAAACGCTCTGCCTTTTACCGAAAATTCTTTTGACCGTGTGCTGGTTGATGCGCCCTGCACCGGGACGGGCACGCTCAGGCGCAACCCCGAAATCCGCTGGCGCATCTCAAACG
>JACCVS010000305.1 GCA_013698055.1 Acidobacteriota bacterium | reverse complement strand
CCTCTATCTTTCGGCTTCGCCAGTTCATGCTCGCCGAGTTGCTTGACGGCTTCGGCGTAAAACTTCGGCGCGACCGAAAGATAGAAGAGGCGATTGCCCTGCGTGCCGCGCTCAGTATCCACCTGAGTGAGCAACTGGGAGAGCTTCTCGTAATCAGCGGGATTGTAGATGTCCGCTGTCAGGTAGTGCAAGCCCTGAGCAAACGAGTCCCAGACTTCCTCATCCACGCGCTTATCTTCGGAAAACTCGACGATGGCCTCTTTCATCCGCGCGCGAAACTCATCAGTTGACATCTCCGTGCGGGCAAGGCCGATGATGGCAAACTCGGCGGGCAGCAGTCGCTCCTGCACAAGACGATAAAGCGCGGGCAGGAGCTTACGTTTAGCTAAATCACCGCTCGCGCCGAAGATAACGACGATGCACGGCTCGGCTGTGCGCTCAAGCCGAATGCCTGCTCGCAAAGGGTTTTCTAAAACGGCTGCTTCCTGCATGGTTGATTACTTTTCTAAACTTTCGGAGCTGGATTTAGAATCCGCCTTTAATCAAGATACTGAGGACGATGGCTAGCACAAAGAGCAAGATAATCACGGGGATTTTCCAGCCCAAATCGCTTTTGAACTTCAAGCCGCAGTTCCAACAAACAGTCTCATAAGTCGGCACCATCCGCTGGCATCTATTGCATGGTCGTCGCGGTGCGGTCGTATCCCGTCCGCACCAGACGCAACGCTGCATGTTCGTCGTTCCACCGCAAAACGGGCACACAACAGAGCCAGGACCAGACCCAAGGGGAGCACCCGGTGGAGGATATTGCTGGTATGGCTGTTGATAGCTCATTGCGGTTGCCCGGGATATTGCTGTTGATACGGTTGTTGTTGCTGGGGCGGTTGCTGCTGCTGATGCTGTTGCGGGAATTGCTGTGGATATTGTGGCTGGCTCAGCGCGGCGGCAATCGCCATCGCCTGCTCGCGGTTGCCCGGCATCCCCGCGCGATGAAACTTTGCGACGAACGGTTTGGCCGGATCATTGATTTTGATATGTGTAAAGATCGAGCCGGTCGAAGTCTCTGCCGGAGCGTGATAGTTCAACGCGTACTCAAGGACTTCTTGAACCTGTATCTGGCTGCCCTTGAAATGAAGCACGATCACACGGCGGTCGGTTAACGCAACCACGTATTCCTTCGTCAAGAGCGCGGTGGCGATGGCTCCCGGCACAATCGCCAGAAGGAAGAGAGGAATTATTAGCCCCATGCTCGGCTGCTTGACGCCAAAAGCGATGTTTCTGAGTTGCTCACCCGGCTGCAAGTAAGGATGAAAGGCTGCTGCAACGAAATTCGGGTCTTTGAATCTTGCCATATTTTCTCTCCTTAGCTGGTTTTGATAGAACAGTCCGAATGTGGAATGGGGGTTATAAGAACAGCACTCCACTGATTTTCATTCCGCAATCCGAAATCCGCACTCTGCAATTGCCTATCCCTACTCTGTCGGCGGCTTGATGTTCACAGTCGGCGGTTTGATTCTGGGCCCGCCCGACTTATTCATTGGTCTGCTTCGTCCGGGATTGTCCATTGGTGGTTCGGCCACTGGCGGCGGCGCTGACATGACAGGCATCTCTTCCGCAGGAGGTGGAGCAGGCAGAGGCGCGGGCGATGCCTCAGGCGGAGTTGCACCTGTGTCAGGCATCGCCATCACCGGATAGCTGGTGGGGCGTTGAGCTTTATACCGGCGGCGACGTTTTTTTCTGCGCCGCTGCATTTTAGTAACGGCGACTCCATCCGGACTAAACGCTGCGCTGGCATTGCTACCATTCGCCTTCTCCACCAGAGCTAATCCATCAAGGCTTAGAACGAACAGCAATGACAGAATGATTAAGAGTTTACTTTTCATCATCGCTTCTCCTGCTCCTCATATTGTTCCTATTGTTTCCCCACGCGGGGCGACTTCGCCGATGATCTCACGCAAACGTCGGAGACCTGCGAGAGTGTTCGCGCCGAGGTCAACGCGAATGGCGCGGCGGCCTCGCGTGGCGAGC
>JACCVS010000301.1 GCA_013698055.1 Acidobacteriota bacterium | reverse complement strand
AACAGAGCCGCTTAAAGTTTGGGAAATGATCTGGAAGGTGGCTGCCCATCGCGTAAAACCCGTACAGCCAAACGAGAAATCCGTTCGATAATAGTAACAGCGCGTGGGGAGAAGAGACTGAATTTATCTTCCGATTTGAATCGGGGATTGATTAGAGACCGTATCTGATATGAGCATCGTCCTTAATACTCTCTTAACGCGCTTAAGAAGTTGGACGAAGCAGGCCGCGAAAGATTCCCTGCACAGTCACCTGCGAGGCGGGTAATCTGATTGGAGCGACCTGCGAATTAGCGGGGCGCAACTCGATTTCAGTGCCAAAGCGAAAGAGACGTTTTAAGGTGGCGCGCGCGCCCTCGACTAACGCAACGACAATCTCGCCGTCGCGCGCTTCGGTGCGGTTTTCTATAAGCGCGATGTCGCCGTCGCAGATATGCTCGTCAATCATCGAATCGCCCGAGACTTTCAACGCATAAACGCGCTCGGGTCTAACGCGACCCAGCAGAAAGCGTGGGACGATAATCGGCTCCGATTCCTGAATAGCGTCAATCGGCGCTCCGGCGGCAATGCGGCCTAACAGCGGAAGCTCGCAAACCGCGTCCGAAGGCGCATCTTCAACTTTAACCGAGAGATTAAAGTTGCCATCTTCGTTGCGGCGCGAGAGCAAGCCCCGGCTCTCAAGCGCGGCGACGTGCTTGGCGATAGTTGCTTTCGAGGAGACACCAAAGTGGCGAGCTATCTGCGCGTAAGAAGGTTCGTAACCCTGTCGCTCAATAAAGCGTGTGATGTAGTCTAGAATCTCTTTCTGGCGTTGCGTGCGTGGTTGCATCCGACCCTCCTTTGATGAGGAACAGCGCGTCTTGAGGGGCAATGGCGCAAAGCGAATATAAGGCGAACGGGGGCAAGCGTCAAGGGAAAAGCAGAATACAGAATCCAGGAGTCAGGAGTCAGAATAAAAACAAAAGCGGTTCTCCACCTTTTCATTCTGGCTTCTGAATTCTGACTCCTGACTTCTACTGTTCATCGTCGCACTGAGTAACGGGAGAGCGTGCGCGGGAAGATGCGGACGCCAGCGGGCATTCGTGTGATGCTCAGCTTGTTACTGCCCGTCAAAATGTCGCCCGCTTTCATGTTGTAGACAGCTCCGTTGACATCGTTGTCCGGGTCAATGACGACGCCTTTCAATTCCAGCCCGGCGAACAAACCTTTGCTGCGCGAGTATGAAAGGATTCCGGCATCGAGCGTCAGATTGGTCGAGGCAGAGGCCGCACGCCCGACCGGGCCAGCCGCGACGCTTCCCTCGCCACCGATTTCCAATTTGTCCTCAAGCAGCCCCTTCAACGCCTCTTCATTCATAAACAGCAGCACGAAGTCTGTTGAGGATGCGCCGATCTGCAAGCCGATGCTGCCGCCGCCGAGCTTGAAAAAAGCTGGCGCGCTCCATCCCCCCTTGACGCGACGACTGATGAGGCCGCTTCCGCCACGCCCGCCTATAATAAACCCGGCTTTGATGACGTTGGGAAACACCGCCACGGCTTCCGCATTATCAAGCAAGTCTTTTGGAATCGCCTTGTCCGGCACAGCCATAATCTCTGTAAAGACTTTCGCCGCCTTCTGCGACCGCGACGTCGCCTCATTAATTCTCTTTGCAGTTTTCTTACTCTGCGCTTCTGCCGCCGTTGCCATCAGGCAAAGCGCCAACAACAGGCAGGACGCAAAGCTCATCCACCGTAAGTACGTACTTTTCATTTTTCTATCCTCACAATCTTCATCATTTGACACATGGCCATTTACTTATTGAATAGCAATGCTAACCTTTGAACTATCGTCGGGAATAACGGCTGAGCGTCGCCGGAAAGATTCTCACGGCTGCTGGCACTTCTTGCATGTCTTTTATCATCTCTAAGACCTCACGCGCTTTCTTTCCTTCATAAACAGCTTCGTTGAGATTGTTGTCTGGATTGATGACGCCGCCCTTGAGCGCCGCCCCGATGAACGCCCCTTTGCTGCGAGAGTAGGAAAGAATGCCAGCATCGAGCGTCGCGTTAGTCGTCGCCGCCGCCGTGCGTCCGACCGGCCCCGCTGCCACGCTGACCTCGCCTCCCATCTCAAACTTATCTTCCATCAATCCCTTCAATCCCTCTTCGTTCATAATCAGCAAAACGTAATCCGTTTTCTGCGCTCCGATCTGAAGGCCGAAACTGCCGCCACCCAAATTGAAGAAAGCGGGCGCGCTCCATCCGCCTTTGACGCGACGACTGATGACACCCTGCCCACCGCTGCCGCCAATG
>JACCVS010000270.1 GCA_013698055.1 Acidobacteriota bacterium | reverse complement strand
ATGCAGAACCCGCTGCGCGATCTGGACATGAACTGCGCTGCGCAGCTTACGCTGCTCGAAGCCTGTCGTCACTTCAACCCGCACGTCAAAATCGTCTTTGCCAGCACGCGCCAGGTTTACGGCAAGCCTCTTTACCTACCTGTGGACGAAGGCCACCGCATAGCGCCTTTGGACATCAATGGCATACATAAATTTGCCGCCGAACATTACCACCTGCTTTACCATCGCGTTTACGGTCTGCGCACGGTCTGCCTGCGCCTGACCAATACCTACGGCCCGAAACAGCTTCTACATCATAACCGCCAGGGCTTCATCTCCTGGTTCATACGCCAAGCCATAGATGGCAAGGTGATAGAGCTGTTCGGCGGCGGCCAGCAACGACGCGACCTCAATTACGTTGACGACGTTGTAGAAGCCCTCTTGCTGGCAGGCGCTTCGGAGTCCGCTGAAGGGCAGATTTACAACTTGGGCGCTGAGGCCGTGAGCCTCCATGAACTGGCAGCCGAGATGATATCACTGACGGGGCGCGGCAGCGTTCGCTCCGTGCCGTTCCCGCCCGAACGACAGTTAATAGATATAGGCAACTACCAGTCTAACTACCAAAAGATAGAATCAGCGCTCGGATGGCAGCCGCAAACGCCTCTGCGCGTTGGGCTGGCTCGCACCATAGAGTTTTACAAGAAGAATCGCGCGCATTACTGGGAGGCAGATGCCCGTAGCTTTTCTCGATCTGAAGGGGCAGTATAAGGAGATTGAAGCTGAGGTGGCCTCCGCCCTCGCACGCGCCGCGTCAAGCGGCACGTATGTTCTCGGCGGCGAGGTCAAAGCCTTTGAAAAGGAGTGGGCTGACTTTTGCCATGCACGGGGCGCAGCCACCGTCGGTAACGGAACCGACGCGCTTTCGCTCTCGCTCAACGCCTCGGGGGCGGTGCGTCCGGGTCTGGGAGATGAGGTTATCACTCCCACGCTGACGAGCGCTTACACGGCTCTAGCTATACTGAATTCTGGCGGCGTGCCCGTCTTCGCCGATATTCATCCGCAAACCTACACCCTCGATCCCCGATCAATCGAAGATGTCATCACGCGGCGCACGCGCGCAATCCTGCCAGTGCATTTATACGGCCAGTTGGCTGATATGCGCGCCATCTGCGAAATAGCCAAGCGACACAGCTTGGTGGTCATTGAAGACGCCGCCCAGTCGCACGGCGCTTTTCACGACTCAGGGCGTATCGGCTTGTACGGGCACGCTGCTGCTTACAGTTTCTACCCGACGAAAAACTTGGGCGCGTTCGGAGACGGTGGGGCAGTTGTCTCCGATGACCTGGCGTTTATAGAGAAGGTAAAGACTCTAAGGCAGGGCGGTCATTTGCAGGCGTTGGGCGGGCGAATCGCCGGACGCAACTCGCGGCTAGATGAAATACAGGCGGCTGTGCTCAGAGTCAAACTGAAGTATCTGAATGAGTGGAACCGCAGGCGGCGAGAACACGCATCCGTTTACGAAGAGGCGCTCTGCCAAAGCAATGGACAGATAAAAATCCCTGCCGCTATTGCGCCGCAAGCGCACGTCTTTCACCTCTACGTGATTCAGCACCCCTCGCGCGATCGGTTGCGTGAGTACCTCGACGCGCGAGGGATTGAGACTTTGATCCACTATCCGTATCTGCTTCACCGCGAGGCGCTGTTTCACAGGGAAGGGCAACCGGCGCTGCCCGTTGCCGAAAGCGTCGGAAGAAATATTCTCTCGCTACCGCTCTACCCGCAGCTCAAAAGAGAGGAAGCGTCGGAGGTCGTCGGCGCGATTCTTGATTTCGAGGCGTGCCGGTAAGGGTCCGTTCTACGCCGTCAACGATTGTGCGAGATCTACCGCCTACTTTTCAGCCATGCAGATGACCGAAAGTCCTGCGCTCAGTCGCGTGTGCGGTCGCCTTAAAAGCCGCGCCTCACTCTTGAGCGCCCTGACCAGCAGCCAGTTCAGCCAGCTCAATCCACGCGGCAGCGGCTTCACATCCGAGCCGCTGTCTGCAAGGCCGAGTGGCTTGAGGGCGAGACGCCTCAGGGCGGCAGCGGGCAGCAACAGGCTATTAGCATAAGTTGCGCGCCGAAGGCGAAAGCCCACGCGTGCCATCTTCTCGGACAGGGCGGCGAGACTGTATCTCCTTCGCGTGCCCAGAGCGGAATCATGGCCGCTATACATCCATTCATAAGCAGAGACGCGGACGAAGCAGATGCCGCCGGGCTTAAGCACGCGATACATCTCGCGTATGGCGCGCTCGTCCGCTGCCTCTGCGGGCAGTTGCCCTAACACGTCGAAGCTCGTTACCAGATCGAAGACCGCATCAGTAAAAGGAAGGTCTGTGACCGAAGCGCGGGCCAATAGTTCATGCTTACGCTCGCGGCAAAAACGGAGCGCGTCATCTACCAGATCAACTCCTATGACCCGCCCGCTGCCCGCGTACCGCTCAAGCCAGGAGAGATTGCCGCCCGTGCCACACCCCGCATCAAGAATCATTTTGCCTTCCCGCGCCGGCGGGCATAACGGGTCGAGCAGCACCGCCGTTATCTCCCGCATACCGTCGAACCACCAAAAGCTCTCTTCGAGTTCGTAAAGATACGAATAATCTTCCGCTCGCATTCATTCTCCTCTATTCTACCTGATAACCGGATCTGATCTTTCTTTCAGCCCACTCTCCATCCTCTTCCTGTAATAGCCAATGATTAGTGTCGTTGACCTGGCGTAGTCAGCCCTCCCTGATTTCACGCGGTTGGCCCGCAGGTAAAGGTCATTAACGTGCGCGCCGATGTTGCCAATGAGACTGTTCGCCTTGGCCCAGAAGAGAGCTGCTCGCCTCGAGTCCTCTCTAAAGCCTTGGCCGAGTTGCTTGACGAAGTCTCTGGCCTTCTCCGGTTCCTTGCGGAAAAGCTCTGTTAAGACGCCGAGCGCGTTACGATAGCCTGAATAGCGGATGAATGGATCAGTAGAGTTAAGACAGACGAGGAAAGCAACGAAGTTGGCCTCTGACTCTCTGGCCATGCCGCGTTGGTGAGCCATCTCGTGCGCCATTGTAAAAGGGAGTTGGAAATCAAGCTGTTCCGCGTTGTAATTGGGTTCCGCAGTGAAAGGAAAGTAGATGCCGCTGATCCCAAGCCTAGTCATAACTCCGGAGAAGTAGACGGGCTTAGGCTTAGCGAACGACACTTGGGGAAGAAAGGAGAGTTCGGGCACGGAACTGTAAGATTCTTCCAGCAATCGGATAATCTCTTCTCTGTTGGGTAGAGCCCTTCCGGGAGTGTGCGCCTCCTCGTAGCTCTCGTTGATCTGGCGGATGATTTCATTGCTTATCGTTTCGAGTGTCGCGGCGGGGGCTTCAGTGCGCTCGAACCCGAGCATGTCGAAGAGCAGCGGGCGCTGGTAGTTAAGGCCGAAGCATAGAAGGAAGACCCAAAGAGAGATGGCCGCAAACCAGGCAATGAAGCGCGCGGCTGCCCCGGCGTGCCTTAGGCGCTCCGCAGGTCGGAAGCATAATTGGAGAATCAACCTCGCGAAGCCGAATAATATGAAGGCTAACACAAGACAGGTGAGCACTTCCGCAACAGAGATGCCGAAGCGGCGACTGAAGAAAGAGAGAGCACCCACCACGTGCGGATAGATGGGCCGGGCGTAGAGGCGGTCGACCAAAGATGGAAAGAGCGCAGCCAGTATCTGCAGAACTATAGCAGAGAGTATTAGTGCGAGTGGGCGCCTGAGTTTGTAAAGCGCCTTCGGCAGCAGACGGAGCAGGGCCCTAAACAGCACCGTCACTCTCCTTGGGGCTGAAGGTTGTTGCCTTGCATCATTACCGAACTCTTCTTTCACATGCTTACATCTTTTAGGCGAATCTTTATTAGATCTATAGTGATTTCATAACCGGTGGGAAGGGTACGCCGCATATGGTCCTGACTCGTTGGATAATCCCCTCTGCCTTTGCCCGAATCACCATGTACTATTAGATATGGGCGGGATAACTATAGCGGATGACTTATCAATAATCGGCATGCCCGGTAAATTAACCGTTCACCATAGGCATAGAATTAGCGCCGGGCATCTGAAGTATCACCGAGAGCACTATTCCACGTAAGTAGCTATTCGATGGCTAAGAGTGCGTTTGATTATGCCATTGGAAATAATTAGCAGTACCCTCTTTCCAATACTTGCAGGCCTTCCCCTTTATAGATTCAAGGTAGCTTTCGATCGGTTGTGTAGTCTCCTTGCCTCTTGAAAGCTCCACCTTACCGTTTACGACCCTGATATAACCCTTCTCATATAGATCATCACACCCGAGCTTGCACATCGGCATCACAATATGTTGATAGTCCAGCCTCTCTACTTCATCGCACTGCGCCCGCTTCTTAATATGAGCGGCAGTTAAGAACTTAACAGGGAACTCCCGCCCGCAAATACCACAGATCCCCTTCTTCTTGCCTTTGAATAAATAGTTTCTGAGAAAAGCCTGTTCGGTTCTAGCCTTACCTTGTGTCGCTACGTCTGTGGGTTTGGTAGGATCGAGTGTTTTGACAGCCTCTTCAAACTGCTCCTCAGTGACAGGGGCAACGTACGTCTCGCTCGCTAAGTCAAAGGCCTCCATTACAGCTAGGCTCTTCTCGTCAGCTAAGATATTAAACCCCTGAATAATGTAATTGCTCTTGTAGCCGACGGCGCTATTAAATGCCTTGGGTCATGACTAAATCAGTCCTTACGAGATTGGTACACTGCACTTTTGAGCAATAACAGAATGGGTCAATAAACATCGAACTCAAAACATATCGCGAGATTTACGCTGTGTACGAATGTCGTAAGTTTCGATTTAGGAGCACGTATTTATGAAAGAGGATATGACCGACGATTATGCATTAGCAGGATTACGCGCTTTGATAGGGCGTGAAGTTGACTGTCGTTTACGGCCTCTTGAAGAACTTTTGAAAACTAGCGCAA
>JACCVS010000220.1 GCA_013698055.1 Acidobacteriota bacterium | reverse complement strand
TGTAGGATAGGTTCGTCATAGATAAGAGCGTGTATCACTATCAGCGGACAGCCTTCTCGTACCAGTCTTTCCAGAAACCTTTTCTTTTCCAGGCAAGCCTGATGAGCAAAGGATTGGTCAGCAAAATGGTTTTCCACCAACTCATCTTGTCAAACCTTCTGGCCGAGGTAGTGACTTTAAGATTCTCGATGAAGAAGAGAAACCCTTGCTTTCGTTTAGCGAGCTTTGATAATCGCCAGTAAAACTCAACGTCCTCGCCCAGGTAAATGCTTTCGTTGTATCCGCCGAGTTCTGTAAAAGTCTCGCGCCTGCAAAATTGAGTTGCGCCTTGTTTGGCATTGACGACCTTTTCCCAGAACTTCCAGCCCAGCAGGTAAAATTTAATCCACCTTCGTTGGGAAGTTTCATAGGCGACCGACACCGCACCGCCGAAGCACTTTTCATCGTTCATCTTCGCGACGATTTCCTGAAGCAGCAATTCGGAGATCATCGTGTCGGCATCAACGAAGACTAAAACATCGCCGCCGGAGTTTCTCGCTCCAGTATTCCTGACTCTGGAGATGTTATGTTCCTTTTCGGGAAAAATCTTCGCCCCAAAACTTTCGGCGATTTGTTTAGTTCCGTCCTCGCTATCGTTATCAACCACGATTACTTCAGAAGGGCAGGTGAGAACAGACAAAGCCTGGCGGATTCGCTTGAGCGTCTCAGGCAAACATTTTTCTTCGTTGTAGGCGGGAACGATAACTGAAATCATCTTGATTAAGATTCTACTGTTTATTTAGCGCAGACTATAACAGCGCACAGCAAGTCACGAATATTTCGCTGCAATCTTTTTGACTGTGGTCGAGTTTCTCAAAGTCGTTTGCGCCCCCAGCGCCTTCGCGAGCATTGCCCCGGAAACTTCGGAGTCGCTGAACTTCTTAAGGCACAGCCAGTAGAGTTCGCGCCCCGCAAGATGGAAGAAATCAACGTCCGTGGCCAATGACAGCACTTGACGTTTCGCCTCTTCGTCGGGACTTTCCGCAAGAAAGCCGATGTACAGTGGGTTGCCTTCTGCTTTGGACTCCGCTTCGGGGAAGGGTTGGTAATAAGCAATCACCGCCAGCTCAGTTGTTGACCTGATAAACGTCGCCACCGCGTAACCGAGTGTCTCTTGTAAGAAGCTCTCGATCTTCTTTTCAAGAGCCTTTGTGCTTTTGAATGTTGAATCGAAGATGACATTGCCGCTGGCGATAAATGTCTCCACATTGGAGAAGCCCAGAGCTTCAAACAGGCTGCGAAGATAGTCCATCTTGACGGTGTGGCCGCCAACATTGATAGCGCGCAGGAAGGCAACATATTTCGGCATGACAGTTATTATAATCTCTATGATTGCTGATGGGGAAAGATGTGCAGATTTACCGGCTCGCCGGCGCAGTCCGCGAAACGTGCGCGTCATACGCCGCCCGTGCGAGTTCGGCGATGAGCTTCTCCTGCTCTTCGGCGGATAATTTCGATCCGCTGACGAGCACTGCCATCGCTAGATGACCTTTTCCTACGGGAAGCGTGATGATGCCGACATCGTTTGTGGATGATCCGTTCTCGCCCGTGCCTGTCTTGTCGGCGACCGGAGTGCCGGGCGGCAAATCGCCGCGCAAGCGTCGTGTGCCCGTCGTCGCTCGACTCATAAATTCGAGAAGCAAGGTGAGCTGTGGCGGCTGTAATACATCGCCCTTCTGAAGCCGCGCGAGCAGGTGCGCGAGGTCGGAGGCTGAGCCGGCATTTCGCTTTTCTCTCTGCGCCACGAATTCCCGAACCGAAAACTGGATGTTTATTCCTGAGAATCCGAGCGAGCGCATTCGCTCGGTGACTTTCGCCGGGCCTCCCACAAGTTGAAGCAGCTTGTCGCTCGATGTATTGTCGCTTCGCACGATTGCTATTTCCAGCAACTCCCGCACGCTTCGCTCGACGGGCTTACGCCACAGGGCGCTGTTTCCTTCCCACCCCGGTACAACCTCTTCAGGCGTGACTCTCACTTTTTGTTCGAGCCGCAATTGATTTTCTTCGACATCTTTGAGGACGGCGACGGCCAGCGGCAGCTTGAAGACACTGTAGAGGGGCAGTTGCCTCGCGCCCTCGACTACCACAGTCCGGTTAGTCTCCACATGAGTCACGGCCACGCCGACAGTTCCACCCGCGCGCTCGCAAATGGCAGTAAGGCGTGCGGTCAGTTCCGCATCTTCCTTTTCCTGCTGTGTTGGTGGTTGGGATGTGTTCGCTGCGAAGGCCGAGTTTGATCCTACGTCACCAGCGACTTTATCAGGGCTATGCGCGGTACATCCAACCATTAACAGGAGCAGAATCATCTGCCCGGCTGCAATGGCCGACTTTCTCATCTGCACCTGGAATAACTTCATACAGGCATCTCCGATGGTGCGAGATATGGGAGGCAGGAGTTAACGTGCCGGAAAGCCATGCAAAGGGATCAGGCGCGCATCCTAAAAGGCTCCCCTCATCGCTGGCTGGAGTTTTCCAGCAGGCTGAGTGTCAACCCATTTGAATCT
>JACCVS010000727.1 GCA_013698055.1 Acidobacteriota bacterium | reverse complement strand
CCTAACCGGGTCGAGAAAAAGCAATAAGCCCATGCCGGGTAGTGACTGCCAGCGTCTTGCCTGCGGCAATGGGTGATACAGCCATACTATTATCTTCGCCAATAGGAAGGCTATTGAGTTGTTTCCCATCAAGCAAATCTAAAACCACCCCTGTTGAGCTTGAGAGGGGTGTGAAAAGAACGCCATCGGGCATGATTAAGGGTTGTGCAGCTAACCTCCCCGCGAGTTGGCGTTTCCAAAGGCGATCTCCTTTTGTAAAAGAGAGAAGGTAAGCGAAATTGTCTAAAGAGGCTACCAGAAGGCCGTTCTGGGCATGTCCGACTGTTTGAACTCCTCCACCCATCCTCCTTCGCCATTTAAGACGCCCATCGGTTTCTCTGACAGCATAGACATAGCCGTCTGCAGAGCCAAAATATACAATTCCGTTCAAAGCTAAGGCCTGCCCGCGAATTGATCCGCGCGTCCGATAACGCCAATTAGCTTTGCCCGTATTCTGTTTCAATGAAAACATAAATCCATCATTGCTGCCAACATAAAGGTTTGATCCGAAAATCACTGGATGTGAGGTAAATGATGATGAATGCTGCATAACCCAGGAGATGTCACCTGTTTTTTTGCGTATCGCATAGATTTTGCCATCAGTAGACCCTCCGAAGAGGTTGACATCATTTGCGATTAAGGAGCTTCGGATGGGACTTGAAAGCTGTCGCCTCCAATGTGTTATGCCACCTTCCTGACCCAAAGCCCGTAAAGCTCCATTCCCACGCGTAGTTGCTCCCTCTTCCCCAAAAGTTTCGGAGGCGATGTAAATGCTACGTTCATCTGCCAATGGCGAAGCCGACAATTCTCCTCCAAGGTCAGCTTTCCAGAGAAGTTGCCCGTTGTCTGCTTGAAGGGAAACTAATATGCCTGTAGCTAATGGTAAGTATATTCGGTGGCCATCAGTTGCCGGAGTCAAATTGATGGTTAGCTCAGAGTTATAAAGCCATTTAACCGTTAAGGGCTGAGACAGCGCAATCTGGCTGTTCGCTACAGAATTATATTGGGAATAAATATGAGGGGCGGGGAAGTATGTCAGGACTATTAATATAATGATCCAAACCCTATGTACACTATAATTTTTTATGGGCAACATCTGTTATCCTTCGCATTGTCGGGAATATCTTACACTCACCGCTCAATTGTGGCGAGAGGCAGTCGGTTCGTTTTGTGCGAGTTGAGACTAAAAAGGTTCGCCCCTATTCTTCATGTTTAATCAGAAGGTGGGCTACTGGATTTTACAAAGACTTTTGGAGGCATACTTCATTGATTGAAAAAAAAGAACACGAAACCATCTTGATTTTGGATTTTGGGTCTCAATATACGCAGCTTATTGCTCGCAGGGTTCGGGAGGCCGGAGTTTATTGTGAAATTCTGCCCTTCAGCGCTTCCATCGAAACCATATTCTCAAAGAAACCAAAAGGGATAATCCTCTCTGGAAGCCCTGCTTCTGTTTACAATCAAGATGCTCCGCGGCCTGACCCTCGTTTATTAGATAATCTGGGGTGTCCAATATTAGGGATTTGTTATGGGTTGCAAGTACTCACCTCTAGTTTAGGCGGGGAAGTGCAGCCTTCTGAAAGCCGTGAATATGGATATGCACGATTGAAAATTCTGGATCGAAATAGTCCGCTTTTTTTCGATTTGCCAGACGAGATTGATGTCTGGATGAGCCACGGCGATCATGTGACGGTTCCCCCTTCCGGATTTAATGTAACCGCTCTAACCGATGGTGCGCTTAATGCTTTAGAAAATTTAAACAAGCGCATATATGGACTACAGTTTCATCCTGAAGTCGCCCATACTCCATTAGGGGCGCAGGTTTTGAGGAATTTTCTGATAAGAGTGTGTGGATGTGTGGGGGATTGGTCGCCCCTTGCTGTTATTGAGGAGCAGGTCGAGAAAATACGGCAACAGGTGGGCGAGCAGGGAAGCGTCATATGCGGAATTTCTGGTGGGGTAGATTCGGCTGTAGCGGCTGCCCTGGTAAATCGAGCGATAGGTGATCGGCAAGTTTGCGTTTTTGTGAATAATGGGTTGCTAAGAGAAGGTGAATTCGAACTCACAAACACATTACTACGGCAGCACATGCGGTTAAATCTGCACCCGATAGATGCCGGAGAGAGTTTTATTTCAGCCTTAAAAGGAGTGACTGATCCGGAACAGAAGCGTAAAATTATTGGGCGTGTTTTCATAGAAGTATTTGAGGAGAAGGCTGCGGAATTAGGGGATGCTAAATTTCTTGTTCAAGGAACCCTTTATCCGGATGTGATCGAGTCGGTTTCGGTACGCGGTCCCTCCGCCGTAATAAAAAGTCACCACAATGTTGGTGGACTTCCGAAAGAAATGAGACTCGGCCTAGTGGAACCATTACGAGAATTGTTTAAGGACGAAGTGCGTGTTATCGGGCGTGAACTGAACGTTCCGGATGAAATTCTGAGTCGCCATCCTTTCCCTGGCCCTGGCTTAGCTGTCAGAATACTAGGAGAAATCACAACTGAGCGTCTTCGCCTGCTCCAGGCCGCAGATCGGATCCTGGATGAAGAACTCCGGCTTGGTGGTATGTATCACGCTGTTTGGCAAGCTTTTCCTGTTCTCCTGCCAATCTCAACGGTAGGCGTGATGGGGGATGAGCGAACGTATGAGCGGGTAGTGGCAATTCGCGCTGTGACAAGCGTAGACGGAATGACTGCGGATTGGTCTCGCCTTCCGCATGATCTCCTCGCTCGTATCTCGACGCGTTTGGTGTCGGAAGTCAAAGGAATAAATCGCGTGGTTTATGACATTACCTCAAAGCCTCCAGGCACTATAGAGTGGGAGTAAATTCAATTTTAAAACCAGATACCTTGCTGATCAAGCTTGATCTAATAGATGTGCCGGCATTCAACATATGCCGCTTCAAGCATATGCTTAACGGTTTAAGCATATGCTTGAAGCGGCATATGTTGGCATGTTAATATATGTCTTCGGTATACGATTCTGAGAGGAGATCGGAATTTGTAATTCGGGGGATAATGTACCTATGGTTGGCGGGTTGTATATCTGAACAATAAATTGTAAAAGCCTTATTGTTAAAATTGCAGTCTTAATGTTGCCCCAAATTATGCAACTGCTCACATCATTATTTGGTAAAGGTGCTGATGAATGACTAAAAGGAAAGATGCCAACATTGAGATATTTGCTTCCCAAAGCTCGTCTCACGCTAAAGAATTCGAACATGCCTTCGGTCGAGTGCTTCTTGCTCGTCATGGTGAGAGACCTTACACTTTAGATTATGTTGAGCGGATTTTTAAAGATTTCACTGAGATTCATGGTGATCGTAGATATGCCAATGACCCGGCAATTATTTGTGGATTTGCATCCTTTCATAATCTTCCGGTGGTAATAGTGGGACACCAAAAGGGGAGGGGGACTAAGTTGCGCCAGTATAGAAATTTTGGAATGCCTAAGCCTGAAGGGTATCGAAAGGCTTTACGTGCCATGAAACTGGCTGAAAAATTTGGTCGCCCCGTATTTACATTTATCGATACCACAGGGGCTTATCCCGGAATCGATGCTGAGGAGCGAGGACAGGCCGAAGCCATCGCATATAATTTACGTGAAATGGCTAAATTAAAAGTGCCTGTCTTGGTAACAGTTATTGGTGAGGGCGGGTCTGGCGGAGCACTTGCTATCGGTGTAGGCGATCAAATACTGATGCTTGAAAATGCAGTCTATTCTGTAATTTCGCCGGAAGGCTGTGCGGCTATCTTATGGAAAGATTCATCGCAATCAGATCGCGCTGCGACTAGTTTGCGGCTAACCGCTGAAGACCTTCTCAAAGAGGAGTTAATTGACCTTGTTGTTGCGGAACCTCAAGGAGGTGCCCACGTTGATCACGATAAAGCGGCCCAGATTCTAGATACAATCCTCAAAGAGCGGTTATCAGCTATACTATCCAGCACGCCAGAACAACGAGTGGCGTCACGCTACAAAAAATTACAGAGATATGGAAAATGGGGATCTCAAAACTCTTAATTCCATGAAGTTAAAAATGCCTTATGTCGGCGTGCCGACATAAGGCATTTTTAACTTCAGAACGGAATGTCATCATCTGAGACCTCACCATCAGAAGATGGGTTGTCAGGTGAAGGCGATGGTTTGGTTCCTGTTGCCCCTGCTTCGTCAGCGCGACCCCCGCCAATAAACTGCATATCAGTCGCATGGACTTCAAGGGTATTTCTTTGTTTTCCATCACGGTCTGTCCATTCTTCGAGGCGAAGTCTTCCCTCTACGTAAATTGGACGACCTTTGGTCAGGTATTGTGAAGCGGTTTCAGCTTGTCTGCCCCAAAGCGTGACTCGAAACCACGTTGTGAAGTCTTGCATTTCGCCAGCCTTATCTTTACGCTTTTCGTTTGTGGCAACCGTGAAACTACAGACCGGTGTGCCTTGCGGCGTGTAGCGCAATTCCGGGTCGCGTCCCAGATTGCCAATCAATATAATCTTATTAAATGACATACAAATATCTCCATTGTTGATGTAGGAAAGACCCAAAACCCTGTGATACTACTCGGGTGTTGAAATCTGGTCAAGCCTTAATTGGCTCCGGAAATCATGCTCGAATATAAAGGTTTACTTTAAATGTAAATTCTCTAAAGTGTGTCTGGTTTTCATTGATGATTTTAATTAAATGTAAATTGCTATAGCGAACACTTTAACTAGTGTAACGTTTCGTGAGAAGCTAATCCCGACTTGTTTTAGAGATTAAGGAATAGGAAAACAACGCTTAGTTTTTAATCTGTGCAAACCGATAGATGCTAGGTAACGCTAAAAGCTCCGGAGAGGCGTGGAGATAGATCAAGTTTAGAAGCTAGTGCTCTTATGTGAGGAAGAAGTCTCACCAAAAGAAGAATTTTTCTGATACACTCTGCCCCTGAGAACAAACAGCGAAGGCTAGAAATATGAAGGCGAGCATTTACATAGAAACCCTGGGATGTCAGATGAATGTGGCTGATTCGGAACGAGCTTCCACAAAGTTGCGCGAGGCAGGTTATGAGTTAGTAGGTTCTTCAGAGTCAGCGGATGTGGTCATTTTTAACACTTGTTCGGTCCGTGCTCGTGCATCTCAAAAGGTATTCAATAGAATAGGTGAAGTTCGGAAAGCCCGAAACGGAAACGAGCCTACTATAGGAGTTATGGGGTGTGTCGCGCAATTGGAAGGATCTGCGCTTTTCGATCACTCATCATCAATTAATCTAGTGGTCGGAACAACCGCCACGGATCGTCTTCCTTCATTAATTGAAAGCGCACGCGAAAGTCAGCGACAAATTATAGATGTGGGTGGGCGAGTGGACGGAGAGCTTTGGAAAGTATCAAACGTTGAGCGTCACTCACCTTATGTGGCATTCGTGCCGATCATTGAAGGCTGTAATAAATTTTGCTCTTATTGTATTGTGCCATTTTCGCGGGGCAGAGAACAAAGTAGGGTGGCAACGGAGATATTGGATGAAGTAAGGAGTCTGCGCGAGGATGGTTACAAAGAGGTTCACTTGATCGGTCAAAATGTGAACAGCTATAGGCCTCTAACATCTGCCGGTTTGGAGGGGTTTTCGGGTACGACTCCTTTCTCAAAATTACTTCGGGCTGTTGCAGCCACTGGAATGAACAGAATTAAGTTTACGACCTCATTTCCGCGTGACTTTCACCCAGACATTGTTGCTGCTATTGAGGAGAACAAAAACCTTTGCAACTGGGTGCATCTCCCGGCTCAATCAGGCAGTGACCGCGTTCTAAGGGCTATGCGCAGGGGTTATAAGCGGGAAGATTATCTACGTCGGGTGGATGCTATTAAATCCTCCCGGCGAAGAATTGCTCTAACTAGTGATATCATCATCGGATTTCCGGGAGAAACATCGGAGGAATTTGAGGAGACAATATCCTTAGTTGCACAGTGTCAATATGATGGGCTTTACATCTTTAAGTATTCCGAGAGGCCGGGAACTCCTGCTTCGGGCCTCGCCGATAACGTTTCTAACCGTGAGAAATCTTCGCGTTTTTCCACTCTGGAGATTTTTCAAAAGAACCTGCAAGGGGTTATTTACAAGTCTTACATTGGACGTGAAGTCAATGTGCTGGTGGAAGGTGAAAGTGCCAAGTCAAATTCAGATATGACTGGACATTCTACGTGTCATAAAGTAATAAATTTCCCCGGCGATATGACAATGGTTGGGCAAGAGGTGAGCGTCACAATTACTGAGGCAAAAGCGAATAGCTTGTATGGTGTGATTAAGAAGAACTGAGAGCCATTCCTTAATGTGTTAGGCGAGGTGGCGGTATGGAAATTGAAGTAAAGATTCGTGCTTTGATGATGGATCCCAACAGTGGCACGCCCATCATTATCCTCAAAGATATAAACAGTGAGACCATGCTTCCGATTTGGGTGGGTGCTTATGAAGCGAATGCTATTGCTTTAGAAATTGAAAAAATACCCCCACAGCGACCAATGACACACGATTTGTTGCGTAATTTGATAATCGAGATGGGGGCAACTGTTGAGCGTGTCGTAGTTACAGCCCTACGCGACAACACATTTTTTGCTGTCATCGAGATGAACACCAACGATGGAGATATTGTTATTTTGGATTCGCGACCATCCGACGCTATTGCCTTAGCTTTGCGTGCGGATTGCCCGATTTTTGTTGATATGGATGTCATTTATGCTTCGCGTAATAGTGTTACTAATGATGAAGAGGGTCAGGCAAGAGAAGAA
>JACCVS010000121.1 GCA_013698055.1 Acidobacteriota bacterium | reverse complement strand
TTTCGCTGCCAGGCCTCGTAATTCCTGATACGTCTTTTGGCTTGCTTGCGCCTCAGATTCATTTGCTGGGCTACGTATTCGATCCGCTCGGTGCGATCCTTCTTCTTATCATAAGGAACTCCCGGTGCTTCCAGATACAGCTCATAAGCGCGTATCCACTCATCTTTAACATCCTGTGTTGCCTGCACTCCACGCAATTCCGGCATACTCGATTGTCACCTCTGCTCATGAATAGAATTAAAGTGGTGGGATATTACGAACTAAGTTTTAAGAATAATCTCTTGCAGCGTCTGAGGTGGGAGTTCATGCACGCGCCACATATACCAACTTGCTATAGACCGAAATGGTTTCCAACGCTCTCCATAATGTATCAATTCCTTCGGCTTCGGCAAGTCTTTTAATCCATAGAGCATCGAAAAGCCTTTTCTCACTGCAAAATCTCCGACGGGTAAAACATCCGCGCGGCCTAATCTGAAGATCAATAGCATCTCCACCGTCCAACGCCCGATGCCGCGCACCTGAATCAGTTTCTCGATGATCTCTTCGTCCTCCATCCGTCGCAGCCGAGCGAGAGTTGGGACGGTGCCATCCAATGTTTTTGCTGCAAGGTCTTTGAGCGCCGTAAGTTTAGCTCCTGAGAGTCCTGCGCCGCGCAAGGTCTCCTCTGAAGCCTCCAGAATATCCTGCGGAAACAGTTTCTTCTTTCCGAAGAGAGCCAGCACCCGCTGGTGAATCGCTCCGGCAGCATTCCCATGAAGTTGCTGGTAGATAATATTCCTTGCCAGAGCTTCAAAGGGATTATGTATCTGCCGAATCGTCAAATCGAAATCGCCTGCACGTTCTATCAATTTTCCTAAAGTGGAATCAACCGAAGAAAGATGCTTAACGGCCTCAACGGGGTCGTAACAGAATCCAGCCCTTTCGCTTTCAATAACCTTTGCTTTTCGCGAAGCCATAAATGTGAAAGAGTAACTTCGATAACAAGTGGCCGTCAAAGTACCATACTCAAAATTAATTTCACGATCTAACCGAGCAACTTTGTTGGAGAGGCATGTTCTTCAACGCCGAGCAATTGGTTGCGTTGATGAGTTCCTCCGGAATCCTGAAGCATCTGGAATCTGGCATTGATGAAACGAGCGACGTTCAATCCGAGGCTCGCATCCAGCTCACACAATTGTTCTGCCAGTACCTTTTGTGAAACTCGATCAAATGCGCGCTGAAGCTCAACAGCCAACGCGCTCGCTCCATCCGTTATGATTAGCTCAAAATCGTTTCCGCCTCGCTCCAACCGCTTCGCAAAATTGAGCAGGCTCATCCGCCCTTCGTTATGAATCGTGCCCGTAGCGACAATCACCAGATGCCTTGCTTCCGTTTCGGTCTTGGCCGTAATCGCGCGACGCGCAAATGCCGGAGTCAAATCCCCATCTCTCATCACTATCAGGAAAACCTCGTCACAGACGCGAGCCATGATGCGCGCCTCGCCGTCGCCAGCCGGAGGCTCCACGACGATTTCACTTTCGGGAACGCCGAATCCTCGCAGGATAGAATGAAGACGGTTAACCAGCCATGCTCCATCTTCCAGCAAAGCGGAGGTGAGGCGGGTCGGGGCAAAAGCCTCCTCTATCTTCTCATCTGCGATTGCCGCGCTGCACACGCTGCACCAGGCGTGGCTGATTGTCATCACAGCCAGCGCGTCGGCAGAAGGCAGGCTGAATAAGATGTGGCCGGACTTGCGACAACTAACTAACACCTCGCGCCGCAACAATCCGACTTCAAGCAGTTTATTCGCCGTAAATTCAGACGGCGTGGTCATCTGATCGGCAGAGGGATTTACGGGCAAGCCTTCGGCGTAGGATTCCTTGGCGCGGCGCAAGAATAATCTCGTGTAATCGTCATCCAGCAATTCGGCAGCGCGTACGCGCTCCACGTCATTTTCTCGACAAACAATCGTGGATAACGAGTCGGAATCCTGTCTGGCTGCGAATCGCATGAATCCCTGATGGATGAAAGACCCATTCTGCCGCCAGACGGTTAACTTCTGTGTGTCATCCTCTTTTGTCTCGCCGGACTCGCCGGATTCCTCGCCCGCGTCCGCGAGACAGAGATTGATCGTTTGACAGAAAGAATCGAGTTTTCGCAGCGGCTCCGTCGTTCGCGTCTCGTAAACTATCCCAGCGCGCATTCCAGAAGGCTGAGACGCAAATTCTCCGAAGAGAAGAAAAAACACGTGATCTTCAAAGCAGAAAAGCTCGCCTTGAGCATACGGGTTCAGCCCATCCGAATTGTTAAGGGCGCTGATGAGGCGTTCCATCTCTTCGACCCGGCCAGACTTCGACAATGCCTGTTGAAAGCAGCTCAAGCGCGTCGAGCGAATGAGCGGCATGAAATCCCTCTCCTGCAACTTTTCCAGCAGGCGAAGTCGTCCCTCGCTGTTTGGTTCCTGTTCCAAAACTCTACTGGCGAGGAATAGCATATCTGTGGTCTCCCATTATCGCTCCCGATTCATCTTATGCACCGTTCTTCACCTCAAACGATTTGTTCGTCAGTCGGGCGGATTGATTTTGACCGTCACTGTTCCCTGTCCCGAAGCATCTGCCGAGTAGCGGCGCGCGCGTGCGATCCAGAGCGCGAGCGTTTCATAGGCTTCCATACCGGGCCGATGTTCCAGAACTTTCGCACGCGCCACGCGCCCTTTCTCCACACTCACGACCACATTGATTTCCTGTGCGTTCTCGCTTGCAAGCTCACTTCCATCCCTGATTGCGCCCCGTCTCTTTTCCGCTTCTGAGAACGCTGCAGAGATGTCTCTTTTAACTAGCCACCGCGTGAGCGCGACAACTGTCAGTAAGCTGACGAGCAGTGAGATAATGGCGCTGGCAATCAATATCTGACGGTTGCGGCGGCGGCTCGCGGCTTCAAGCGACGATGGAGGCAGCGCCAGCACTTCCTTCGCCTGCGGCAGCGACTCAACTTCAAGCTCGATAGGTGTTGCATCCACTGTTTGACCGGAGGCCGAAACTTGCTTGCCGTTGCTCGGGGCGGCTTCAACATCTATCGTTTTCTCGTCCCAACAGCCTAATAATTCAAAGATTACTTTTTGTGATGATTCGTTGATGGATTGGCGAGGCGGTTGAATGAGCGGATTGAAATTGAAAGAGGCATTTGGCTGCGAGAGCGCGACCAGTACGGCCTGTAAGCCACCCATGCTACCGAGTTGCGCGTCCACCAAATCCCCATCCACAAAATAAAGAGAACAAGGGCTGATGGAATATTCGATCAACAAGCGCCCGGTCTTACGCTGGCGACGCAGAATACTGATGAGATCAGACAGCGGATACTCATTCAAGTGACCTGTCAGAGCTATAAAACTTGTGCTTTGCATCGCAGTCTCTCTTCAGCCTTTGACCAGCACTTTGATGTCACGCTCGCTCACAATCTTCCACCCCTCGCCCGTGAGTTGCCAACCCAATTGCTGAAGGACTTTGCCGCGCCTCTCGCGCCCGTTTACTTTCATAAAGTATTCTTTGCTGAAAAGCATAGAAGCAGTGCGCCCGTCGGGGCTGATGACGATCTCCGGCGCGCCCGCTCTCACCTCTATGGCCTCCGCACGCTGAAATATTCGTGTTCGGTCGGCGCGCACCACATCCTGAGAAACATCACGGGCGCGATAGAACGCATCCATTTTCAAGCTATAAAACTTCATTAAACTTTCAAGGTCACGCGCGTTGGTAGCGACGAGCCAGGCGTCGAATGACCCGCGCAGCGAGGCTAAATTTTCTTTACCGCTCTGACCACCTGAAAAGCCATCCGTCTTGGACGGATTCGATTTAACTATGTCGGCTATCGCCTGATCGAAATAATAGGCGATGTTGCGGTAAGTAACTTCAGTTGGCTGTTGAGTCACCTTCCCTTCCTCATAGGTGAGCGTGGAAGTAATCATCTTGACCCAGTTGCCAATTGCGTCATACTCGTAGGCGTAAACTTCCCTTCTCAGAATTTCATTATTACTGCCACGCAGCGTCATCTCTTTGAGATTGCCTTGCTCATCATGCGCGTATTCTTCTTCGCCAACCCGTGAATTGATTG
>JACCVS010000111.1 GCA_013698055.1 Acidobacteriota bacterium | reverse complement strand
CGCCGCCCGTGATGAGCGAATACGTGGCTTGCCCGCAGTGCACACAGCCCGATCCTGAAAAAATAAAATTCACCTGGTGGGGAGGAGTCATCGGGCCGCGCATGTTGAAGCACGTCAAGTGCAGATCGTGCGCGATGACCTACAACGGTAAAACCGGACAATCCAACACCACTAACATCGTCATCTACTCGGTTGTTGTCTTTATCATTTTCTTAGGGATCGGCATTTTTATTTTTTCCCTCAGATAGAATTTTCAGACAACTAGCGAAGAGGATTCATGAGACTGCGGCTGCGTCCGGCGGAATAATTCGCAGGTTGGGCGAATCCTGTAGCACACGTGTTCCGGGCGGGACAGAATGCGTCAGCCAGACGTTGCCGCCAATCACACTGCCGCTTCCGATGACGGTCTCGCCGCCCAGAATGGTCGCGCCCGCGTAAATCACCACATCATCCTCAATCGTCGGATGTCGCTTGGTATCTCGCACCAGATCGCCCGCCGCATCCTTGTCGAAAGAAAAAGCGCCCAGGGTGACGCCTTGATAGAGCTTAACGTTGTTGCCGATAACGGCTGTGCCGCCGATGACGACGCCCGTGCCGTGATCTATGAAGAAAGAAGAACCGATGCGCGTCCCCGGATGAATGTCTATCCCCGTGCGGTGATGAGCGTGCTCGGTCATGATACGCGGAATCAGCGGAACGTTCATCTTGAAAAACTCATGTGCGAGGCGATAGACCATCACGGCGTAGATGCTCGGATAGCTGAAGATGATTTCGTCGCGGCAGGTTGCCGCCGGGTCGCCATCGAGCGCCGCCTGCACATCCGTCGCCAGCAGTTGGCGCAGGCGCGGCAATTCAGCGAGTAAAAGGGATGCACACTCGCTCGCCTGCGCGTCTGTTATGTCGCATACCACGCCGATCTTGTCGCTATGGCCGACGGCGCGCTTGATCTGCTCGGTCAAAACTTCGTAAAGCCATGACACGCGGGCTTCGACATGAGCGCGCAAGCTCTCATTCGTCAACCCTTGCGCGCCGATGTAGCCCGGAAAAAGCAGCTCATGCGTAGTAACCAGTACGCGAATAATCTCCGCGTGCGATGGCAGCGGCTGGCGACCGAGATGATGAATCTTCAGCTCGTCGTCGGAATATGACTCGATGAGCGCGTTTGCCGCTCTGTCAATCTTTTCATTCATAAGGCAGAAGTTAGTGGTCAGTGGTCAGTAGCCGGTGCTCAGTTAAAAGCAAAAGCTCAAATACTGTTGCTCGCCTCTTCTTACTGACCACTGACCACCGGCCACTGACCACTTTACTCAATCTCTATTCCCCGCTCTTTCGCAATCCCACGTGCTTTCATGATGACATCGTCGTCAACGACTTCCGCTGTTCCGCCCGTCCACGCTTCCACTTCTTCGACGGGGCGTCCCAGCGCGACGGCCAGCTTTTCATCACTTGATTCAAAGCCATTGTCGCGCAGCCGCTTGAGTATTGCGCGGCCTTCAGATTGATTGGTGCCGCGATCATCTACGGCTTCATCCGATGTTGTTTCTTTATCGCTTATGTTCTCTTCGTCCATGCTCCCACCTCGCTTTAAGATTGACCGGAAACGGCCACTGTGTAACCTAAGCCCTGAATCTTTGGATCTACTTCACGCCCGATGCCAAACAAAGTGGCCGCACAAATCTTAAAACTTTGCTCCCAGGCAAAAGCGAGCGCAACGTGCCAATCTGTTCGAGCGTGCTGAATGCATCGTATTATAGAAGGCAAATGATGAAGAGGTAAATCGTAAATGGTGAAAAGCGGATAGTGGACGATAGCCGAAAGCCGACGAAAAGGCGAGTGCTTATCGTAGAATCGTCTCTAGTCTATCATTCATCGTCTGGTGCTTTATGTCGAATGATTTCTCCATCGCGCGGGCAATTGTCGAAGCCGCGCAAATCCTGCGTCAGGCGGGTGTGCCGGAAGCGCGCCGCGAAGCTGCGTCGCTCCTTGAGCACATCACGGGGCATGACCGGACGTTTTTGATCACGCACGCCGAAACTGCGCTCCAACTCTCCGACGTTCGTCGCCTTCGTGAACTCGTCGAGCGGCGAGCGGCGGGCGAGCCTCTTCAGTACATCAAGGGCTATCAGGAGTTTTACGGTCTTGATTTCGAGGTGACGCCGGACGTTCTCATCCCGCGCCCGGAAACTGAGTTGCTGGTTGAAAAGGCGCTTGAGCTTCTCGATAATATGGCACAACCCGCGCGCATCTGCGATGTCGGCACAGGCTCAGGGTGCATCCCAATTACAATCTTGCACGAGCGGCCAACGGCGCAGGCCGTCGCGTTAGACATTTCTTTACCCGCGCTGCGCGTTGCCGCGCGTAATGCCGCGCGACACGGCGTGCGCGAACGCCTTGCTCTCATGGCTTCCGATTGTTTCATGGCGCTTGACCCGCAGCACGCGCGCTTTTCGATGATTGTCTCGAATCCTCCATATATCACAGAAGACGCGCTCGCTGGTCTGCAACGCGAAGTGCGCGACCATGAACCGCGCGTGGCTCTCACGCCGGGCGGCGATGGTCTCCGCATCATCCGCAGCTTAATCGCGGATGCGCCGCGCTTTCTTGACTCGGGCGGTTACTTTTTGATGGAGATCGGTTTCGACCAGCACGAGGCCGTCAGAGAGTTAATTGATTCAGATGTGTGGGAGCTTTTAGACATTCACAAAGACTTGCAGGGAATTCCGCGCACGGTTGCGCTGAGGAAAATTCAAGACGCTGTCTAAACTTGCTCAAGTTTCGATTTGGCGAAAACAATAATTAGCCTGAACTCTCAAGCGAGAACCGCCAGAGGTGAAGTCGTGGCCTTTTCTAAATAAAAGCAGTCCCGTAAATACACGAATATGCATGAGATTGGGTATTTATGAGACTGCTTTTAGATTCTATGAGCTTTCATCAAACAGGTTAAGCAGGCACCTGGTCTTTCGTCTCTCGGCTCCAATGCCGGTGCTGGGCGATAGCTTTAATGAACTCCGCCGCAGCTTTGCCTGCCTGCGCGTCCTGACCGGTGATTACTCCCTCGTTCTCGACGACCTTGTTTCCGCTGGAGGAAATCTTGCCTTGCTCGACCGCGCCGAGATACGAAGCGCGTAACACGTCAATGCCCGCTCCGGTCGCGGCAATCGCCT
>JACCVS010000054.1 GCA_013698055.1 Acidobacteriota bacterium | reverse complement strand
TGATTACTCCGGGGAGATGGCGCGCTTTCATGTCTTTCGCGATGGCAATGTGTGGGCTGAGTTTGAGACGCCGCTCATCGGCGACTTCAATATTCGCAACTGCCTGGCAGTTATCATCGCGGCTGATGCGTGGGGAATCGAACGTGATTCAATCCGCGAGGCGCTTCGCACATTCAAGAGCGTGCGCCGCCGGATGCAAGTGCGAGGCATTGAGCGCGAAGTCACGGTGATTGACGACTTCGCGCATCACCCGACCGCCGTGCGCGAAACGCTCCTCGCGCTTCGCACCAAATACAAAGACCGTCGCGTTGTGGCCGTCTTCGAGCCGCGCTCGTTGTCTTCGCGCCTCGCCGTCTTTCAGGAAGACTACGCAACGGCTTTTCAGACGGCTGATTATGTCGTCATCGCCAGCGTCTTCGACAGTGGCAAAGCCACTGAAAAAGGGCGCGTGCTGGACACCAACAAGCTGATCGAAGACATCAGCGCGCAGGGCAAGCCCGCGCTTCAAATCGAAGGCGCGGACGAAATCGTGCGCCACCTCGCGCCCCAATTGCGCGCAGGCGATGTCGTCGCCATCATGTCCAATGGCGGCTTCGGCAGCATCCACGACAAGCTGCTTCAGGCACTCCGCCTTTGAAGCTACGCGGCATGGAAGCCCAGGCGTTTTAGCTATCTCTTTCACTCTTGAGAGTCGTCGTTTCGGACTATCAAGTGGCTGCTCCAATCCTGTCCACAAATGTAGACATTACCAGATGAGTCGTTGCTGTTCGTAGACACGCCTAATCACCCGCCACGAATTATGTAGAGAATTTTTCAGGAAATGAGCCTTGTTGTTTTCGCAAAGCACGCGGCACGTTTGTTGCTTATTCTCAACGCTGAATGAGGTCGCTTCCCAACTGGAGTTAATCAGGAAGTAGCCGGGTTCAAGCGATATTGTACGGCAGCTTCTCAAGTGGAATTTTGCGTCTCTGCCTTTGCGGTTCGCTTCTCCTTCTGGCGTAGTTTCTAACACCTCGCCAGATTAACGTTGCTCGTCGTGCAAGGTCAGTGCGATCTGAACTCTACTTAGCGGCGATCCCGACCAAGCTTAATGATGAGTGAATTCTCACTCTCGGGGTCGGTGCTGTGCTCTTTTCTGCACTCTTGACTGAGCATCTGCTGAAGCCACGTTTTTCCGTCAAATGAATTCGCGGGAGCGGCGAAGCGTCTAATCATTCTCTCTCGGGCCAATTGGCAGTCAGAGTCCGGGATCGGCCCTCACTTTAATGGAGATAATTGCCATGGCAACTAAGAAAGTTTCCTCAAAAAAAAGCTCTGCCAAGAAAAGCTCTGCTAAGAAAGGTTCGGAAAGCGGAGGCGGCAAAGTGCAAGTGCTGGTAGAGATGCGTATACCACAGGGAACTCCCAGCGCGTTCGCGATGGCTGCCGCGACCGACATCTCAGGTTTTGAAACCGATTCTGACTTTGGCGCTATCGCCATGCGCTCGGAGGCAGGCGGGGGAATGGGTTTCGCAGAGGACGCCGAAGAGACCGTGATCGTGCGCGGCAGCGTTGACGAAGACAAGATCGCGGAGTTGGAGTCGAGGCCGGACGTAGTCAGAGTGTTCAGGGATGGACGTATCGAGCCATTTCAATTCAGTTCCAAGTCCGGTCGAGGCAAGAAGTCAACAAAGGTATCAAATCCGAATTTGCAGCCGACGCCGGCCATGGGGACATGCCCGATTCCCCCCTGCGACTGCACGTTCGGCAATCCGGCGAACGGGGACATCGCTGCTGTCGCTAACTTTTTAGGCGTCAACAATATCTGGGCATCCGGGCGACGCGGAGACGGAATCGTCATCGGGATCGTAGACGGAGGCATCCGGGCTGTCGGTCGTCCGGTCTCCCCGGGCGATACCGGAAAGCCGAGATTGAGCCGGATCATTGATGGCTGGCCAGCGGCTAGTTGGGGGACAAAGGCGGAATGGGGCGACCACGGGATGATGACCGCGACAGACGCCCTCGGAATGGCTCCGGGCGCGCAAATCTATGATCTTCGGATTTCTTCCAGTTCGCTTGCAGGCACCATCTCAAATGCTTTGGCCGCGTTCCAGTGGGCGATTGACAAGCATCGAGCTACTGGAAAGCCCCACATTCTTTCCAATAGCTGGGGTATTTTCCAGGAGAGTTGGGACGCAGTCTATGCCCGCGATCCAACTCACCCATTCACGCGCAAGGTAGTTGAAGCTCTGAACGAAGGCATCATCGTTCTCTTCGCGGCAGGCAACTGCGGTGGAGCCTGCCCTGACAGTCGCTGCGGCCCAGACAATGGACCTGGACGCAGCATCTGGGGCGCGAACGGGCATCCGCGTGTGATTACCGTCGGGGCGGTGAACCTGAATGAGCGGTTTGTCGGCTACAGCAGCCAGGGGCCAGCCGCGCTTGATCCCAACAAGCCGGATTTCTGTTCGGTGACACACTTCGCCGGTTACTTTCCAACCCTGAATCCGGCGGGGGCTAGCGATGGCGGGACTTCCGCCGCAACGCCCATCGCGGCAGGCGTAGTGGCGCTGATGAAACAGGCGAAGCCCACCGCCACCCAGGACCAGATCAAAGCCGCGTTGAAGAGTACGGCCAAAGACATCGGCCCCGGTGGTTTTGACCAACACTCCGGCACGGGCATCCTGCGAGGCAAAGCAGCCTACGACAAGTTGCTTGCTCCCATCAAAACGAAGGTGTCGGATGACGTTATCAAAAGGAAGGGGGTGGACGACATTGTCGTCAAAAGGAAGGCGTTGGACGACGTTAAGTTCAAGTTTGCCGATGATCCAATCAAGCGCAAGAGCTTTGATGATGTGAAGATCCCTGGCCGGGACATCTTTGAGAGGTTCCCGCGCGAGGAATTGCCGCGCCCCATCAGCCCGGGCGGTTCTCCGTTCGGCATAGCAACGCCCCATCATGCCTTCGCTGGAGAGTCTCAGGCCGGAGAAGGATATGAGACGGCGCTGGCTGAGTTTCAGTCGGCGCTCGTAGTGACGGAACAGGCAATCCACCAAACCGCAGCAGAGCTATCCCAGTTGCAGGCGCACTACCAGGGCTTGCACGAGCAGTACCAGGTGCTGGCCGCACAGTTCCAGCAGGCACAATCGGGAGAGACGGAAAGCAGCGAATAACAGGTAGTCTTCCGTTCAGGAAGCGAATGGGCCGGGGGCACTTGCAGACCCGGCCCATTTAATCTCCGAGAAAAAATATGATCCTGGTAATCTCCGCCCCGGAAGACGATCACGCTGTGGCCGTCCTTGAGGGGCTTGATCAGGCGGGCGTTGCGGCTGTGTTGCTCGATCTCTCGCAATACCCTCAGCACTCGCACCTGACGATGCGCTATGATCGCTCTTCCGCTCGTAGCTTTAAGCTCCGTCAGATAGACGCGAACACCATCATTCCCCTTTCCTCGTGTCGTGTGGCCTGGTGGCGGCGTCCGCAGCCAGTTAACCTTCACCCGGAGGTGACCGACGCAGCGCACAGATTCTTTGCGCATAATGAAATTCACGAAGCGATTTCCGGCCTCTGGCTCGCTCTTGATGCGTTCTGGATGAACGATCCGACGCGAGATGAGAAAGCGTCCCACAAACCATATCAACTCAAAATCGCGCAGGCGGTGGGGTTAGAGATTCCCGTCACCTGCATCACGAGCGACCCTGACGAGGCACGGGCCTTTGTTCAAGAACATGGCCCGGAGCGCACGATCTACAAAATGTTCACAGCGACCGAGGACAATTGGCGTGAGACCCGACTCATCAAGCCGGAGGAGATTGAGCTGCTCGACAGCGTTCGCTTCGCGCCGGTCATTTTTCAGGAGTACGTTCCCGCTCAGCTCGATCTGCGCATTACAATTGTCGGCGATAATTTATTTGCGGCTTCCGTTGACACGCCCAGGCTCTCCTACCATGCGGATTATCGAATGGAGCTGGGCAAAGCGCAGGTGGAGCCTTTTGAGCTTCCAATGGGTATCGCCCAGCGCCTCAGAGCATTTATGAAGCAACTCGGTCTCGTCTACGGCGCAATAGACATGCGGCTCACGCCCGATGGACGATTTGTTTTTCTCGAGGTCAACACGGCAGGACAATGGCTCTTCATTGAGGAACGGACCGGACAGCCTATCACAGAGGCCGTCGTTAGCACGCTCGCCGCGCAAGTCAGCCACTTTTCTCTTCATGAATGACTGTGGGAGGAAGCCAGCCCAGTCATCTGGAAGAGGCGAAACCCTAAGAAATCACTCCGCTCGGCCTCACTTTCAACACTTTAACCAGACATTTGTAACGCTGGCGAAGCCTGCGGCGAGTAGAGATTGCTGATGAAAAAGGCAACCGGAGGCTAAGGCACTTTGAAAGAAGTTTCATTGTTCGAGGAAGCTCTTAAAATCGCCGGAAATGCTCGGGTGCAAGACCTGGGAACCATTTCGACTATCGCGCGTTGCGATTTTGACGAGCGCTTGACCTTTCTCCTTCGCGCGAAGGTTCCCTGCCTTGAGTACATCAGTTTGATGATCGAAAACGCTCTGCTTCTGAGGACAAACCGGATGGGGAGAGTTTACGCCGGTTTCGAGAAACTCTCGCGGATGGAGGCGGTCGCGGAGCGTTACCTGCGAATCGCAGACATCTCCGAGCGGGTTTATGTTTTTGGCGAAGCTGACTGGAAGCCCCCGCGCCACCCGAACATGAAAGTCATCGAGATACCCCACAACTCCAGTTTGGCGCGTGAGTGGTTTGTGATTGCTGATTCTTCGACCCTGCGCGTGGCTTTGGTCGGCGTGGATGAAGATGGGTTCAATGTTCCCGTACTCGAAGAGCGCAACTTTCACGCTTTCAAATCCAGCGATCCGGCAGTTGTCGCGCGGCTGGCCGCAATAGCTGATGGTCTGGTTGATTCTTCGCTGGCGGCTTGAAGAAAGATTTCTATTTCCCTTGTGTTGGCTCTTTCTCTTCCTCGCCCGGCAATTCGATCAGCACGGCTTCTGACCTTTTCGCCGCATTCAACATTCCATCAAAACCTCCGGGCACGGTTTCAACTCTCGCTGAAAGAATGCTGTGGATGCGTTTCGGCAGCAGCCGCGGCGCGACACTTGCCACCGCTTCCGCCAGTTGCACCACATCCCCGCCGCCGCGCCAGTGCTCACGAATAACACGGTCATCCGTCCGACTGATGAGGCGCAACAGCGTCAGCGAAATCAGGTACGCATCGTCAATCTGCCCGACGAACGGAATGAGATCGGGAATGAAATCCAGCGGCATCAAGGCATAGAGAATCGCCCCGGCGAAGAGCGCCTTCTCGGTCACGGGCACCCGCCCGTCAATCAGCAGACGCCAGCAGAGCGCGACCATGTTCGGCAGGAACATCAACAAATTCTTCATCCGACGTTTCGCTTCAAGCCGCGCCATTTTCTTTATCTTCCTTTTTTTAAATACTTTAGCCGAATAAGATACGGTTTTTACTGAACTTTAACAAACCTGCTTTATGCGTTTGGCGTGCCGCTTGATGTGCCTGTTTTCAACAACTCTTCCAATTTCTCCGAATCGGCTTCTTGCATACCGGGCAATACGTGAGCGTAAGCGTCGAGCGTAGTTCTAACGCTTGAATGTCCCAAACGCTCTGCGACGACTTTTGTGCTGATGTTGTGCGCCAGTAAGAAGGAAGTGCAAGAGTGTCTAAGATCATAAAGCCTCATGGTTATAGGCAACTCAACTTCTTGCAAAATGCTCTTGAAAGCCTTTTCTAGATGCTGGCTCATTACAGGCGTTCCCAAATGCGAAGTAAACATCAAATCATTGCCCTGCCATTTCCCGCCCGCTTTCAATCTCATTTCTGTCTGCTGGCGTTTGTGCTGGCGAAGGGCAGCAAGTATTTTGTAATCGTAGGGACGCTATTTGCGTTGTTGACAGTTTATTCACAGTGGATTGTCCCTCTTATTCCGGCTCTATTTTTTTTGGTGTAGCCGTGTTTCTCGACCTACGCCCACAGCGATAAACGTACACATTGAAGTTCCTCATAAATGAAACGAGCCTACCATTGAAGACTAGAGCAAGCTCTTTTCGCATAACCAGCAATCTCAAGCTTAGTGAAATAAGACACGCAGATTACCCATCCACCATTGACTGACACCTAACTTTAGCTTAGAAGCGTCTTTGCTTTTCCAGCATTTTAGAGGCGACAAAAAAATGAAACGTTTAATCGGGGGCTTACTACTTCTTTCACTTCTACCTATATCCTATGGCAAAGCACAGACCACAGCCGACCCCACACTACTAATTGAAATTAACAGCATCCGTGCAGTAGACAACCATGCCCACCCGATGAGCGTTGCTGGTGTGGGTGGTAAAGAAGACGTAGAGTTTGACGCGATAGCGTGCGGTAAGCTTGAGTTTATCTCCCCACCACCGCTACGCCTGCGCCCCGACAACCCCATCTACAGCGAAGCATGGCGTGAACTTTACGGCTACAAGTACGGGAGCGATATGAGTGAGGCACGCGTGCGCGAACTACTAGAGTCTAAAAGGCGCGTGATGCGCGAGCAGGGCGATAACTATCCAGCTTGGGTTTTAGACAAACTGAACATTGAAACTATGCTCGTGAATCGTGTCGGGGCAGGGCGCGGTCTAACAACGCCCCGCTTTCGTTGGGTTTCATACGGCGACCCTCTGATGCTCCCTCTTAGTACCACGTCCTTGCGTTCGAACTCTGACAGGCGTTTCTTCTACGCGCAGGAAGAAATGCTGCTCAAGCGAGACCTAGTTTCGCTAAACCTTAAAAGCCTTCCTGTCACGCTTAACCTGTACCTAAGTAGAGTAGTTACCCCTGCACTCGAACGCAGGAAACGAGAAGGTGCGATAGCGGTAAAATTTGTCGCTGCTTATTTGCGCCCGCTTGACTTCGCGGACGTGACGCAGCAAGAGGCTTCGCGTGTTTATGCTGGGTACGTGCGCGGCGGCGAACCGCCGTGGGGCGACCACAAGAAACTGCAAGACTTCTTATTCCGCTACATTGCACTAGAGGCGGGACGCTTAGGACTTGCCGTTCATATCCACACGGGCGGCGGCTGCGGTCACTTCTTTAACCTGAGCGGCGCTAATCCGTTGCTGCTCGAATCCGTGGTTAACGACCCCACGATGAGAAAGACTAATTTCGTTCTCGTCCACGGCGGATACCCGTTCGTGAAGGAGACCGAGTTCCTGATGGAGAAGCCTAACGTGTATGCCGACTTCTCTGCGCAGACGTTCCTGCTCACCCCGAAGGCATTAGCCCGCGTGCTGCGCGACTGGCTTGAGTACGAGCCTGAGAAAATCCTGTTCGGGACGGACGCCTCACCCGCGACGCCCGAAGTTAGTTGGGAAGAGTCGGCTTGGGTGACTAACAAGACAGCGCGAGAAGCGTTAGCGATTGCCCTGACGGGGATGATCAGTGATGGGGATATTACCGGGGAGCGGGCGAGCGAGTTAGCGCGAATGGTGTTGCGGGAGAATGCCGTAAAGCTATATGGATTGAGACCTTGATACTACGAGAGTATTTGGACAGAAAAGCGAATAGGCGCAAGCAGTGTGGTTTCGCTCTGTGCCTATGTTTCAGTTCGGCTAGTGCCTGTCAACTTGTCTGTATGTATAGGGTATCTAATTCCTCTTTGACTACCGTATAACATTAGTCTGACTTTCAGTGTCCCACCTCAATGGAGACATAATTTATGAGAATCGAAAATGGGAAGTATAGTGCGGGGGAATTTCATGAACGATGGGGTCTTGGGGGAAGTGGCTTTAGCAGTAAAAGATTTTTTAGGGACAAAATCAACTTTTCCCAACCTTTTGATAATCCGCCAAAGGTAATGATTGCCATTTCAGGCTTTGATATTTCTGACGTTGGTGAAAGCTTTCGTGCAAATCTTGACGTTCAAGCTGAACGGATTACGACGGAGGGGTTTACCGTCCGGTTCAATGCTTATGATACTTCGAGGGTTCGGGGACTCACGATTGATTGGTTGGCAATAGGCACTTAAGCTTTTTCAGAAAACCCCGCCAACACAACGAAGTTTTCAGCATTGGGAAATTCTCGTCACCTCAATGGTCAGTGATCGGTGGTCAGTATTCAGCATGAAACTGGCGGGCGTCAATGGCTTGTCCTCACGTTTTATGTCAGTTAGACTCCGCAAGTAGATGAAGCGCTCTATCCGAAACTGACTACTGAATACCGACCACTGACCACTGCTTTATGATTCTCGAACGCCTGCGCCAGCGCGCCGCTGCCGATTTGCAACACATCGTTCTGCCCGAAGGCGACGACCCACGCACGGTTGTTGCTGCGGGCTTATGCGCGCAGCAAAGAATCGCGCGCATTACCCTGCTCGGCAATGAAGATAAGATTCGCGCGGCGGCACAAAGCGCAGGGGCAAACCTCGGCGGCGTCGAGGTGATAGATCATCGCAAGGCTTCCGACTTCCAGAAGATGGCGGACTTTTATCACGAGCTGCGCCGCGCTAAAGGCATGATGCCCGACGAGGCGCGTATCGCGCTGGCCGACCCGCTCTATTACGGCAATTTGATGGTCAGGATGGGACGCGCTGACGGCTCCGTCGCGGGCGCAACCAACACGACCGCGCACACGGTTCGCGCCGCGCTTCAGTGCATCGGCGTGCGCCAGGGTTTCAAGCTCGTCTCCAGCTTCTTCGTGATGGCTCTCAAGGATGAAAAGTTCGGGCATGAAGGCGCGTTGATTTACGCTGACTGCGGCGTCGTCATAGAGCCTACGGCGGCTGAGCTGGCGGAGATCGCCATCGCTTCCGCTGATTCATGCCGCGCGCTGCTCGAAACCGATCCGCGCGTCGCCATGCTCTCGTTCTCGACCAAAGGCAGCGCGAAGCACAAACTCGTTGACAAGGTGGTCGAGGCAACGAAGACCGTCCGCGCGCGCGCGCCAGAGTTAGAAGTAGACGGCGAATTACAGGCGGATGCCGCGTTGCTTGAGTCGGTCGCTCAATCAAAAGCTCCCGGCTCCATGGTCGCAGGCCGCGCCAACGTCCTCATCTTCCCAGACCTGCAAGCGGGCAACATCGCCTACAAGCTCACCGAGCGCCTCGCGGGTGCAACCGCCATCGGCCCTATCCTGCAAGGCCTGGACAAGCCCGCCAACGATCTGTCGCGTGGCTGCAAAGCTGAAGACATCGTTGACGCCGTCGCGATTACAGCCGTGCAGGCACAGGCACGCAAAACTTAAACTGATTAGGAGTAACGCAGTTGCGGTATAGATTGCAGAAACACGCACGCAGTGAGTGTGCTGACTCGCGTGGATGCGCCCTTACTTCGTGCGGGCTTCCGCATCAATCAAGCCGATAATAAATCCGCCTGCGGGCAACTCCGCAAACACGTCTCAGGCATCAAATGTGAGCCAATCACAAAGTTATCCGCTTTCCAGTGGAGGTTCACAGATGGCTTTACGCCGCCTATTCATATTTCTCATCGCATTAGCATTTATCTTAATCGCCTCGCCGCGCCCGCAAGCGCAGCAGACGCGCCCGACGCCCACGTCTTCAACGCAGGAATCGCCGCGTGATGACCAAGACCCGATCAAAGTTTTTACGGAAGAGGTGCGCCTGCCAATCGTAGCTTTCGACGATTACGGCTACTTCGATCCGACGCTTGAGTTGAATGATGTCCTTGTCATCGAAGATGGTGTGCAGCAAGAGGTGCGAAGCATTCGCCACATTCCGGCGAGCGTTCTTTTCGTTCTGGATGTTGATAGCCAGATCACTATCGGCAAGAGAACAGAGACCACGCGCGCCATCGCTCTGCGCTTGCTCTCGC
>JACCVS010000051.1 GCA_013698055.1 Acidobacteriota bacterium | reverse complement strand
ATGGCGCGATGATGGGCATTTTCTTCAATCAGGGTCAGGTGTGCTGCGCCGGATCGCGCCTCTTTCTGGATGAGAGTATTAAGGACGAGTTTCTCGAACGCTTTAGCGAGAAAGCGAAGAAGGTTGTCGTGGGCGACCCGATGGACAAGGGAACGCACATGGGGCCACAGGTTTCGATGGAACAGCTTGACCGCATCAAAGGTTATGTCGACGTAGCGCGTGCAGAGGGTGCGACTGTTCTCACCGGCGGCGTTTGTCCCACGCTCGAAGGCGATTTCCAGAAGGGCTTCTTCTTTCAGCCGACCATCTTCAGCGAAGTGAAGAACGGGATGCGCGTCGCGCAGGAAGAGATTTTCGGCCCCGTCACATCGGTCATCACCTTCAAGAATGAAGATGAATTGATTAAAGAAGCGAACGATACCATCTTCGGTCTCTCGGCTGGCATCTGGACGCGCGACCTGGTGCGCGCGCACCGCTTCGCCAAAGAGATTCACGCCGGAACCGTGTGGATCAACACCTTCAACATGTTCAATGCCGCCTCGCCCTTTGGCGGATTCAAACAATCAGGCTATGGCCGCGAGATGGGCAAGCACGCCCTCGAACTCTACACGCAAATCAAGAGCGTCTGGGTTGATCTTTCAGGTAAGCCGATTGGCTGGTACGGGAAGTAACAGAAGGCAGAAGGCAGAAAGCGGAAGGCGGCAAAAACTTCAATCTTTACTGCCTTCCGCCTACTGCCTACTGCCTTCTATCGTTCCGGCGTCACGTGTTATCATCACCCCGCTCTCCCGAAATGAGATTTACAACTTAAAGGAGATGCAATGCCAATCAGTCGTCGAATCAGTTTTCTGTCCCTGCTCCTCATCGGAACGTTCCTCTTTACAGCCTGCCCTAAGCGCGAATCGATTTCGAAAATTTTAGCCGATCCTGCCAGATATGTTGATAAGGAAGTCGGTATTACTGGAACTGTGACGGACGCTTATGGTGTTTTGAACACAGGCGCTTACGAATTGGACGACGGGACAGGCAAGATTTGGGTCGTCACACGTCGCGGCGTTCCTTCGCGCGGGGCAAAAATTGGAGCTAAGGGGCGCGTCTATACAGGCTTCAACCTGAGCGGGAGAAGTCTCGGAACAGTTCTTGAAGAATCCGACCGCCGCGCTAAAAATTAAGGTTTGCTCATCGAGCCATCGGCGCTGGTTGATTGATTCTGTTCGTTGGCTCAGTCGCCCTATGGCTTAATGAATAAATTAATCTTTGCTTTCAATGAACAGTTCACACGCCTCCATGCGCGCTCAGTTGCTCTGATACAAGCTATTCCGGGAGAGAAACTCTACTGGCAGCCTCGCCAATCATCGGGCGCATTCCCCGTTTATTCATGTGGGGAGCATCTCTTGCGAAGCGCGGCTGCGGTTGAGCAGACTTTCGGCGGGATTACGACGAACCTGTGGGATGACCCGTTTGAGTGGACGCTGCCCGAAACCCTTTCGACGCCGGAGAGCGTGGCGGAATATTTGAACGAGGTCGAGGCCACACGGCAGCGCGGCTTCACACGCTTTCAAAGCGATGAGGACTTGATGAAAGAGTTCGCCGCGCCGTCAGGCAAAATGCGCCTGCTTTGTGCGCTCCTGTTAGAGACGCTTGATCGCGCCGCGCATCATCAAGGCCGCGCCTTTGCGACGTTCATACTCTTTTCGGATACTCGCCTGCCGGGAATTTGAAAAGGGAACTCGCGCTCTTTCTACAAAATAATTCATCTCATTAAGCCCGATGCTTCAGAGCCAACCAGAGCCATGAGCGTGCGTGACGCAGAATCCGGCACAGTGCCGCTTGCCGAACGCTTACGAGCGCGTATCCGTCGCGCAGGCGCAATCGGTTTTCGTGATTGGATGGAAGCGGCGCTCTACGATGAGCGCGATGGCTACTACTTCCGGCGCGACCTCACACGCTGGGGGCGCACGGGCGATTATCGCACCACACCGGAGCGCAGCCCGCTTTTCAGTGCAACCTTCGCCAACTATTTCGCCAGACTTTACGAAGAACTTGCAGCGCCCCATAACTGGACGATCTTTGAATCAGGCGCAGGAGCGGGACACTTCGCTGACGGCGTGCTCCAAACCTTGCAGCGCGATTATCCACGCATCTTTTCTGCCACCCGTTACGTGATTGATGAAGCGAGCGCAGATACGCGCGAGCGCTTGAGCGAGCGCCTGAGCGAATTTGCTGATCGCGTCGAGTTTCGTTGTCTCGCCGAAATGGGCGATTCTATCAACGAAGGGATTGTGTTCTCGAATGAGTTGCTTGACGCCTTTCCGGTACACCGAGTGATAGTGCATGAGGGTAGGCTATATGAATTGTTTGTGGATTTGGACGAGGCCGACGAATTTGTTTGGACGGAGCGTGAGCCGAGTACGCCGCAATTAGCCGACTATCTTGCTCGCTCAGGCGTAGAGCTTTCTGAGGGGCAAGTCGCTGAAGTTAATCTCGAAGTTGAAGGATGGATGCGGCGCGCCGTGTCCGCCCTCAAACGCGGCTATCTCATCATCGTTGACTACGGAGCAGAAGCGAGCGACCTTTACTCCGCACCGCAACGACGCAACGGAACCTTACGAGCTTTTCATCATCATAGCTTCGCAGAAAATGTGCTTGCCCAACCCGGCGAGCAGGACTTAACAACGACAATTGATTGGACGAACGTCAAGAGGATCGGAGCAGAATTGAATCTGCAAACAGTGAGCTTTGAGCGGCAGGACAAGTTTCTGCTACGCGCGGGACTGATCGACATGCTTGAGCGCATGACGGCAGAAGCGTCTGACGAGACGGAAGCGTTAATCTTAAGCTCAAGCGTGCGCGAGTTGATTCTACCCGGCGGAATGAGTGAGAGCTTTCAAGTCTTGATCCTTGAAAAGCGATGAGTTGCGGGCGATCTGAAGGTAAGAAGAATCTGGCCTCCATATCGGGGAGGCCAGATTCCTGGTTAGTGATCGAGTTTATTTGACTGAAACATCATCCACGCGGAATGACGTTGGCAACGAACTATCGTTCGTGCCACGGAACTGAATTCGTACCATTTGCCCGGCCCAACTGCCGAGGTTGTATGGCCCTCTCAGCACGTAAGCTCCCGCCGTTCCGCTATTCTGGTTGCTGAACGTCGTCAGCGTCCCCAAGAGCGTCCCTGCCGTGCTTCGCACTTCGATGTAAAGCCTGTCATAAATCGTCGCCCCCGCCGCCTCGCTGGTAGTGATATTCAGCCAGAAGTTGAGGTTTGCCCCACTGCCTGGAATCGTGACCGTCTGGTACAGCGTACCGCTGGTGCTGTTGACTCCATTGACAATCATGTATGCCACGCCGCCATGCGGGTATGCACCGGTGCTGCGTGTGACCTGACTGCTGATTACCCACGGAGTCGTGCCGCTCTCGAACCCCGGATTAACAATCAACTCGGTTCCGCCGCCGGTTGTGCCAGCCTGCGTCACCGTGAAGGTTAGACCCGCGATGGTCAGTGTGCCCGTGCGCGAGCTTGTGCCGGTGTTAGCGGCGACGGAGTAGTTAACCGTCCCGTTGCCCGTTCCGCTGCCGCCGGAAGTGATCGTGATGAACGTGGCGTTGCTCGCCGCTGTCCAGTTGCTACCGGCGGTCGCCGTCACCGTGATGCTGCCTGTCCCGCCGCCCGCCGGAAGGCTTGCGCTGGTGGGATTGATCGAGTAGGTGCAAGCGCCACCGCAATCCACCGGAACGTCCGACGCAGCGGTGTGCGTTGTGCCGTCATTACCGACAGCCGAGACGCCCATCCCGTGACGCGCGAAGACCGTCCAGATAGCGCAACGGTTGGCCCCGCCGTTCAACTTCTGATCAGCTTGCAGGATACCGTCGCGCGCGTTGAGAAACGACGGGCGGTTCGGCGTGAACTTCATGCCGTTGAGGACAATATTGTCTGTGATGGTCGCGCCGAGCTGTATCCGCAAATCCCAGAGCGTTGCCGCCCATACCTCTGGGCTAATTGAGGCTTTGGCAGCAATCTGCTGCCGGGGTCGAAGAGGTGTGTAGAGTAACAAATTCCAGCGCGTCTGTTGAGACGCGCGCGTTAAGACTTCGCTGAACTGGCTAAAACTTTTTCTAGAACAACTCGAACTTGACGGTCAGATATTTCTTCGGGTTCTGTCGGAAGTCGTAGATTAGTTTGACGGCTTCTGATGAAAGTTGGTTGACGTTGTTGTAAAGCTGATCGTCCGTGAGAAGTTTGCCAGCAGTGCCTTCGCCACGTTGGACGGCAGAGACAACATTGTCCACGCGCTCGGCTGTCGTGTTGAAGCGGGCGATGGCAGTGCGCGCGTCGTTATAGATACCTTCATCCTGAAGGAGCTTGCCGACTGTGCCGCGTCCCTGTCGAATGTCAGCGATGACCAGGTTGATATCGCTGACGGAAGCGTCCACGCGACTGGCAATATCGTTAACCTTGTTGTAGAGAGCTTCGTCAGTTAAAAGTTTGCCCGCCGTACCGCGTCCTTTGCGGAGTCCTTCGGCGAGGTCGTTGAGACGAACGGCGAGGTCGTTGACATTGTTATAAATCGCGGGATCGTTGATGAACTTGCCCGCCGTGCCTTGCCCGGCCCTGATCTGACGGATGACTGCCTGCGTATCTATGACCGCCGCGTTGAGGCTGTCATAGAGAGCTTCATCATTCAGGACGCGAGAGAGTGTGCCCGGTCCCTCGTTGATCTTGCGCGTAATCTCGTTGATGTTTTTGGTGATGCCCGTCATTTGATCAGAAACTTCCGGGCCGACGAGGTTTGAAAGCGTGCTTTGATTCAACGAGGAGGGTTTCAGTTCAGCGCCCTCCTGAACGGGCTGGCCGACGGCTGATCCTGCCGAGATGTTGATCAGCTTGTCGTTGCCTAAAAGGCTCGGCGAGCCAAGCGTGGCGGTCGAGTCCGAGCGGATACGCTCGCTGGCGGGTCTTCCATCAATGGTGTTGTCAATGGCGAGGCGGGCTTCCACCTTCGGGCCGTTGGGGT
>JACCVS010000045.1 GCA_013698055.1 Acidobacteriota bacterium | reverse complement strand
AAGAGATACTGGTTCGCGCGCTTCAGTTAGGCGCTGACCTGATTGTCTTTGACCGTGAGTTGCAGCCAGCCCAGGTGCGTTCCGTTTCAGAAGCGACAGACCTCAAAGTGATTGACCGCTCGCAACTCATCCTCGACATCTTTGCCCAGCGCGCGCAATCACGCGAAGGCAAGATTCAAGTGGAGCTGGCGCAGATGAAATATCTTCTGCCACGTTTGATCGCCGGACAGGATTCCGCTTTTTCGCGGCTCGCGGGCGGCATCGGCGGTCGTGGCCCCGGCGAAACGAAACTTGAAACCGACCGCCGCCGCGTGCGCGACCGGATCAATCGTCTCGATAAAGAGATCAACAGCCTCTCTCAGCGGCGACAGGAACGGCGCAAGGTGAGAAGCAAGCGCGAGTTTCCTGTTATCTCGATTGTCGGCTACACCAACGCAGGCAAGTCAACGCTGCTGAACACACTCACTTCGAGCCACGTTCATGCAGAGCAGCGCATGTTCGCGACGCTCGACCCGACATCGCGTCGCCTGCGCCTGCCGCGTGAGCAGGAAGTCATCATTAACGACACGGTCGGGTTCATCCGCGATTTGCCCCCCGATTTGCTCGCTGCCTTTCGCGCTACGCTCGAAGAGATCAACGACAGCGATCTGCTCATACACCTCGTTGACGCGGTCAATCCCCGCTGGCAGCAACAACTCGAATCTGTTGAAAGAATCCTCGGTCAGCTTGAGTTTACGCAGATTCCGCGTCTCACAGTTTTCAACAAAGCTGACCTCATTGATCGTGAGACGCTGGAAAACATTCTGCGACAGGCGGCGCAGAGCGACGAGCGCGATGTGACTGCTGTCTCCGCGACCAAGCCGCAGACCTTGCGCCCGATGCTTGAGCGTGCGAGCGCAATCTTAGCGCGCAATCTGACGGGGCAGCCGGATGAGAATGCTGAATCACCGGAAGAGATCGAATACGCCGCGCAAACCTGATATGAGTAACCGCCGCCGACAACGCTTCGCTTCCCCTTTGGACAAGGCGCGCAACGCCGTGCTGGGCTTCATTCTGCGTCCCTACAAGTGGTTTCGCCCGGCCACACGCTTCTTCATCGTTTACGGCTTTTTCGTGATCGTCACCACGCTGATCCTAGTCAATTCTCATTCGCGTGGATTCCTCGAAAGCTATGTGGAAGGCGACATTGTTCGCAGAACCATTATCGCGCCCGCCGACATCAGCGTGATGGATTGGACGGAGACAGAGAAGCGAAGAGGCGCTACCAAAGAAGCAACGCGGCTAGTCTTTATTTTCGATTCAACGCGCGCCGAAACTGCTGTGCAGAGCTTTCGTTCCGCATGGGAGGATTTACAGAGGCAAGCCACGACGCAACCGGGTGTCAACGCCAGTGCCCGAAAGGAACTGAAGTGGGCAGGTGAAGGAGACGGCGCAATAGCCACCGCAATCGTGGCGCATCGTTTCGACGCAAATGAGTTGGAGCGCCTGACGCGCATCCTGCGCGAGACAAGTGACGATTATATTTTTGAAGACGGCGATGCCGAATACTTGAAGCAAGACATCGTGCTCGCTGATAAGCGGAATATGAGCGCACAGTCTACTATGACTATGCCGCTAAGCCGCATGACCTCGCTCTCCGAAGCGCAGAATAGTTTGCGCTCACGCATTTCACAACTTCCCAATTGGTTGACCGAGGAAAGGGCGGCGCTTGTTTCGGCGATGTCGCCTTACATCAAGCCCAGCGTCTATTACGATCCGGCTGCCTCTAATGCCGTGCGCGATAACGCCGCGAGTAAAGTCCAGCCCGCCCTTACTCTGCTCAAGCGTAATCAGGTCATTGCGCGTGAGGGCGACACGGTGACTGAACCAGTGCTCGCTCAATTGACCGCAGTGCGCGAATATACACGCGAGGGACGCCGCTGGTGGAATCAACTTTTCGGGCTTCTCTTCATCGTCGCCGCGCTCTACTGGCTTGCCTGGAAATTCATCGAGCATAGAAGCACCGCCGTCACTCTTTCGCTTCCAACAAGGAAAGCGTTTGCGCTCGTCGGCTCGGCGGTTATCGTCCAGACAATCCTTGCGCGCGTCGGTTTCACTCTCGCCGAAAGCATCGTCACGCGAGGCATGAGCGCGCCTCTGAATGATCCGATCATCTGGGGCTTCGCCATTCCCTTCGCGTCGGCTGCGTTGCTTGTGGCCTTGCTCGTTGATACGCAGCTTGGCTTGATAACGGCGCTGATGGCGGCGCTCTTTGCCGGGCTGCTCGCGCCGACCGGCGTACTCATCTCCATTTATGCGGTCATCTCCTCAACGGCGGCAATCTACGGCATCGGGCGTTACCGCGAGCGCCAGTCCGTCACCGTCGCAGGACTCCTCATCAGCCTCGTCAATGCGCTGACTGCCGTCGCGATAATCGCTTACGCGCAGCAACCGCTAACGCTCAAAACGATTCTCTTCACGATGGGCTGCGGCATTCTC
>JACCVS010000044.1 GCA_013698055.1 Acidobacteriota bacterium | reverse complement strand
TGATGAAAGCGGCTTTGACCACGCCGGGAAAGACCGCGATGGCTTCCGCGCGGTCGAGCAGTTCACGCGGAATGCTCCTGTCCCTGACGGCCATGACCTGATCGAAGACTCTGGCGGCTGCGCTCGCATGACGCGCAGCATCTTTTAGCCTCTTCTTCTGCGCCGAGACAAATGTCGCGGACAGGCCAAGCATTAATACCAGGCCGAATGCGCAGGCGAATTTCTTTTGAAACGAATATTTCATTCTTCTCCTCCTCGAAGTTGTCCGGGAAATAACTTCCCCTGATTTACGAAGGACTAAGGAGAGCGCACAGTCGCGTTTGACGTGCAGGGAGAAGTAATGGCTTGTACCGAGTCCTTTGGTTGACTGAATATTACACCTGATGCAGCGAGAAATCGAATTGTTTGTCACGCCCGGCTATGCTAACTTCATTTTTGGCTCATCAATTTCTGGACATCGAACAAATCTTTTTGCTATGCGACGCGCAATCTATCCAGGCTCGTTCGACCCGATCACCAACGGCCACCTCGACATCATCGAACGCGGCTGCAAACTCTTTGACGAAATCATCATCGCGATTCTCATCAACCCGGACAAAAAACCTTTCTTCACCATTGAGGAGCGCCGCGAGATGCTCACCGAGGTCATCAAAGAGATTGAGCATCACTCGTGTCGTCTCATCGTGGAAGATTTTCGTGGCTTGCTCGTGGACTATGCTGTCGAGCGCGAGGCGGATGTCATTGTGCGCGGCATTCGCGCGATTTCCGATTATGAATACGAATTGCAAATGGCTTTGATGAATCGCCGCCTTGAGCCACGTATCGAGACCGTCTTCATGATGCCTGCCGAGGCTTATTCCTATGTCAGCTCTCGTCTCGTCAAAGAAGTGTTTCTGCTGGGGGGAAAGATCGAGGGACTCGTCCCGGCTTCAATCGAGGCCTTGATGCGGAAGAAACCTACAGGAAGTTGAAAATGGGAATGACGCACGCATGAGATAGACGCCGTTACGTTATTCCTTCATCGAAATCCATGACAACAAAACCAGCCAGCGAAGTGTTCCCCGTCTCCGACAACGTCGCCAAGATGCAGGCTTCTTCGACGCTCGCCGCGATGCAAGCGGCTCAGGCGATGCGCGCAGAGGGTCTTGATGTGGTTGATCTCGGCGCGGGCGAACCGGACTTCGACACGCCTGAGAACATCAAGCGCGCGGCCTCTGAAGCCATGAGCAAGGGCCAAACCAAGTACACGGCGACCGCCGGAACGCGCGAATTGCAACAGGCAATTATAGCTTTCTACGAGCGCGAATTCGGAGCCGGCTACGACAAATCGGAAGTGATGGCGACCTCTGGCGGTAAGCAGGCGATTTTCAATGCGGTCGTTTCTCTGGTTAATCCGGGCGATGAAGTTTTGATTCCGAAACCTTACTGGGTGACGTTTCCCGAAATCGCCGTCTTCGCACGCGCCACACCCGTCTTCATCGAAACCGAGGAGACGGATTTTGTTCTGAACGCCGAACAGGTCAAGCGAGCTATCACTCCGCGCACCAAGCTCATCATCTTAAACTCGCCCGGCAATCCTTCGGGACGCGTCATACCGCCCGCCGAGTTTCGCCGCATCATGGAAGTCTTAAATGGGCACAATGTTTTTGCTGTCTCCGATGAATGTTACTTGCGGTTCGTCTATCCGCCAGCCGAAGTTTATAGCGCGGCCACGCTGCCCACAGAACTTCGACGACGATTGTGCATCGCCGGATCGTTCTCGAAGACTTACGCCATGACGGGATGGCGCATGGGCTACTCGCTCGCGTCCCCCGAGTGGACAAGCGCGATGCTCAAGGTGCAGGGTCACTCGACCAGCAATCCGAATTCAATCGCGCAGGCTGCTGCGATAGAGGCTTTAACTGGCCCGCAGGAATCGGTCGCCGTCATGCTGAAAGAGTACGGTCAGCGTAGAGATTGGTTAACACATGCACTTGGCGAGCTTCCCGGTATGCGTTGCATTACGCCCGAGGGGGCGTTTTATGCTTTTCCGGATGTGCGTGGCTGTTTGAAAGGAGAGATGAAAACCTCCGCTGATTTCGCTGAGAGATTGCTGAAGCAGGAACAAACGGTCGTCACGGACGGCGCGGGTTTCGGTGTGGAAGGTTTTATACGCATCTCGTACGCGACTTCCCTTGACCGCCTACAGGAAGGAGTTCGCCGTATTCGCCGCGTAGCCGAAAAGCTAGATTGAAACTCTTTTCGCCTGATGACAATTCTCATACATGAAAAGGGGCGGCGTTCGCTAA
>JACCVS010000018.1 GCA_013698055.1 Acidobacteriota bacterium | reverse complement strand
CCCGCTCTTGTAATATCACCCGGCAATCAAGCGAGGAGTATTACCTTTGATGTCAACGACTGAAACCATTCTTCCTCCCATCAATCAACAGGGTCTCGATGTTCGCTCGACGCCGCGCGAGGAGATGAGTCTTTACGCGCTCGATACTTTCCCTTATGAATTCGCCGGGCGCGAGATTCGCATTAACTTCGAGATACCAGAGTTCACGGCCATCTGCCCGTTCTCGGATTTCCCGGATTTCGCCATCATCCGCCTTGAATACGTGCCGAATGAGCGTTGCATCGAGCTTAAGAGTTTGAAGCTCTATATCAATTCGTTTCGCGAGGTGAAGATTTTCCACGAGCACGTCATCAACATCATCCTCGAAGATTTCGTCGCGGCATGTGATCCGCTAAACGTCGAGATCGAAGGCGACTTTCACATTCGCGGCAACATCAAGACTGTGGTGCGAGCGAGCTACAAAAAACAGTAATCGGAAGGCAGAAAAAGCAGGCTTCAGGAGCCGGAATCCACAACCCAGCATGGACGAGGCTGAGAGCCCCTTTCACAGATTTTCTTTTATTCTGACTCCTGACTCCTGTATTCTGTCTCCTGAATATGGATACTACTTTCACTCTTTCAACTGTCGGCGGCATTATCGCTGCGCTGCTGCTCTTCATCATTCTGAAGCGTGTTGTCGGCCTGTTCATTCGCCTCATGCTGGCCGGGGTGCTGATTCTGGCGGTCGTTGCCGGTGCATGGTGGTGGTCGTCGTCGAAGTCCGATACCTCGACTGACAATAATAACTCTCGCCCCGGACGAACGCAGCGCGCGCCGTAGATTCCGTTAAGTTGCACGCCTCGAAGACATGGGCGAAACAGACACCGACGCTGCCGACCAGTTTGACGCTGCGATCAGCGGGCAAAAACTTGATGAAGGCACGCCCGGTCTCTGGCGGCGTTACCGCCGTCTCCCGAAGAATGTCTTTGCCATTAGCCTCGTCAGTTTATTGAACGATGTATCCAGCGAGATTATCTATCCGCTCCTGTCGTTCTTCCTCACGATCACGCTTGGCGCACCGCCAGCCGCCATCGGCATTATCGAAGGCACAGCCGAATCCGTCTCAAGTATGCTCAAGCTCTTCGCCGGCTATTTTTCGGACAGGCGCGGGCGGCGAAAAGGTCTGGTGGTTTTCGGCTACGCGCTGGCGAGCGTTGCGCGCCCGTTGCTCGGACTTGCCGCGACCTGGTCGCAGGTGCTTGCCATCCGCGTGACGGATCGAGTCGGCAAGGGGATTCGCTCCGCTCCGCGCGACGCCATGATTGCGGACGCCGCCTCAAAGGAAGAGCGCGGGCTGGCCTTCGGCTTTCATCGCGCAATGGATCACGCGGGCGCAGTCATCGGCCCACTTCTCGGACTTCTGATCCTGCTGTGGATTGCCACAGACATTAGTCGGCCTGAGGCCGGAGACTACAAGAGACTATTTCTGCTGGCCTCTATTCCGGCGTTCGCCTCCGTTCTGGTCGCTGTCTTCTTTGTGCGTGAGATGCCGAGAGCCCAGCGCGCGGACATTGAGAGCTTGCAGCCGCCCAAGTTCTCTTTGCGCGGCTTTGACGGAAACTTCAAACGGTTTCTTGCCATCGTGGCGCTCTTCACTCTCTCCAACTTCTCGGACATGTTTCTGCTGATCCGCGCGCAGAATGCGGGCAGCGGAGTCGCTAATATTTTGTTGATGTGGGCAGCGCTGCATGGAGTCAAGGTTTTAAGCTCGCTCATCGGCGGAGATCTTTCGGACAGGCTTGGCCGCAAGAGTTTGATCGCTTCCGGTTGGTTGCTGCGTGTGGGAGTCTATGCGGGCTTTGCCTTCGTGGATTCGGTTGGAATGACGTGGGTGTTGTTTCTCATCTACGGCGTCTATTTCGGGTTGGCCGAAGGAGCGGAAAAGGCTCTCGTCGCAGACCTCGTGCGCCCCGAACAGCGCGGCACGGCTTACGGGTTGTATAATCTGGCTTTCGGCATTACGGTTCTACCGGCCTCACTGTTGATGGGCGCTTTGTGGAGCTGGCACGGGCCGCGACCGGCTTTCATCGTCAGCGCGTGCATCGGCGCAGTGGCAGCGTTGCTTCTGATTACACTTGTCAGTGCGCAGCCTTTCGGGTCGAAGACAGAAGATGGGATTTGAAACTGGAGAGAAATAAAGTTGAATTTAGAAATTGAACGATGGACTGAGAGTAAGCCGCCTGACGGCAAAATTTTGCGCGAGCGCATGGAATCGGAAGGTTACAGCGTAATTGAATCGAGAGACGCGGCGGGCACGACCTACGGCCCGCACAGCCACGCGCAGGATCAATCACACTGGATTGTGCAGGGCGCTCTGATTATTCGCGTGGGTTGGGAAGAGTACACCTTGCGAGCAGGCGACCGCGATTATCTTCCGGCCAACACAGAGCATTCCGCAATTGTCCCGAGAGACGAACCCGTAGTTTATCTGATCGGCGTAAAATACTGATGATCGAAACTGCTTACAAACTGATTACCACAGCCGAAGAACTGCGCTCGACAGTTGAAGAGTTGAAACAGCACCCAGTTGTTGGTTTCGATACCGAAACGACCGCGCTTGATCCCTATCGGGGTCGGATGCGTCTCATACAGTTTGCTGCGCCGGATGGCGTGCGGATAATTGACCTTGATCGCTTCGCTGACGGCGATATGAAAAAGAGCGAAGCTCTTGCTCCGCTCAGAGAACTGCTCGCCGCCGCCCGTCCCATCAAGATCGCGCACAACTGTCTGGCGGGGGACATGCTCGTTTCAATGGCCGACGGGACAAAGGTGCGCATTGACAAGCTGGTTAGGGATAAAACAAGGGGTAAAGTTCTGTGTATTGATGAACAGACGGGAGCGCTAAGTACCGAAGATATTGTTGATTGGGTAGATGGGGGCATCAGGCCGTGGGAGGACTGGTTGCGGATACGCATGAGAGGAAAGGGGGGACTAAGAGTAACAAAAGACCACGAAATTCTAACCGAGCGCGGCAGGATACGTGCCGAGAACCTTTTGGTCGGCGACAAGGTGCTGACCGCTCTGCCTGAGCTGTCACAGCCACAAAGAGATATGTTGTACGGCTCACTTCTCGGTGATGGCTCTTTGACAAAACAAGGGGACGCGCAGGCTAGAACGCCGCACTTCAAAGTCTCACATTCGTTGCGCCAAGAAGGCTATGTGACCCTAAAGGCCGCTGCGCTGGGCGACCTCGTCAAGCTTATTAAAACAGAAAAGGTTCACTATAGAGGCTTCAGTAATAGTGCAGGCGGTTCGCAGTTGATAAGTCTGGCCACAAAGTCCGACCCACGGTTGTTCGAGGTTTACGACAATTGCTTGGTGGGTGGCAAAAGAATGCTCACCCCAAGATGGTTAGCTAACCTCTCAATGCCCGCACTGGCCGCATGGTACTGCGATGACGGAACCTTGGCAGGTGGAAGTAGCGCCAGCATTTGCGTATCCGCCCTCGGTGCGGAAGGGGCAAATATGCTGGTGGAATTTTTACGAAGCAAGGGATTCCCCGCAAAACTGTGGCGCAGGCCGGACGAACAACTTTATGTAAAAGTGGTGGGGACATATGGCCGGGGAATGTCCGAAGAACTGAAACGCTTCTGGGCAAGTATCGCTCCCTACGTTCCAGTTTCTATGCAATACAAACTGCCAGCGGCTTACAAACATCTGGCGTCGGACAAAAATTGGACAGCCGCGCATACACACTCTAAGGCGTTCTCGGACACTGTCGTTGAAATTTCACCGCTGCTCAACAATGCCAGTGGAAGAGGGCGGTATGACGGACACAGAAGAAGGCAAAGGCGTGGACTAAGGCAATACTGCCTGGCAGTTGCTACGCATCATAACTTTGTCGCCGGGGGGCTTGCAGTATCTAATTGTAAATTCGACGCCAAGTGGATCAAGCACACTCTGGGCGTTGAGATTGGCGGGTTGTTCGACACTCTGCTCGCCAGCCAGATTATTTCAGCGGGCGACACGGATGAACGGCACGGCCTCGAAGCCGTCGCCTCGCGTTATCTGGGCGAGACTGTTGACAAGGCCGAGCAGTTGAGCGATTGGAGCGGCGAGCTTTCCGCAGCCCAGCTTGAGTATGCGGCGCGCGACGCCTCCGTGCTTCCCCGGCTTCGTGAGAAACAGATCGAAAAGCTCAAGGCGGATGCACTTCTCAAATGCGCGCAACTCGAATTCGAGTGCGTGCTGCCCGTCGCGTCACTTGAGCTTTCAGGGATTTATCTGGACAAGGAGCTATGGCGCGAGCAGTTGGCTGTCGTCGAGAAAAAGCGTATTGGGCTGGCCGAGCAGTTACAGGACATGCTGGCGGAAGAATCCATGCAGGGTTCACTCTTCGGCGGCCCTTCCCGCGTGGACATCAACATTGATTCGCATGTGCAATTGACCAAAGCCTTAAAGCGGCTGGGCGTGCCCGTGCCCGATTCAACGCGCAACTGGAAACTGCAACCACTGGCTGCCGAATACGACGTGGTCAGGATACTGCTCGAATACCGCACCGTGCAGAAGGCGCTCACCAGCTACGGCGAAAATATCCTGAATGAAATCAGTCCCGTGACGGGGCGCATCCATGCGGACTTTCGCCAGATCGGTGCGCCGACCGGGAGGTTTAGTTGCAACAACCCGAACATTCAACAGGTTCCGCACTCGATTGAATACCGCCGCTGCTTCCGCGCGCCACAGGGAAGAAAGTTTATCATCAGTGATTATTCCCAGATAGAACTGCGGATTCTTGCAGACTTCACTGGCGATCAGGGATTCGTAGACGCTTTCAATTCCGGTGCTGACTTGCACAAAGTCACAGCCGCGCAGGTCTTCAACACTTCGCTTGAACAGGTAACGAAGGATCAGCGCGACTTCGCCAAGCGACTGAACTTCGGCGTGGTCTACGGCATCGGCGCGCAGCGTTTCTCGATGATGACGGGACTCTCGCTCACCGAAGCCGAAGACATCCTGCGCCGCTACTTTGCCACCTATCGCCAGCTTGATACATGGTTGCGCGATGCCGCTCGGCAAGCAGTCCGTGAACGAACAGCACGCACCGCTTCAGGCCGCCTGGCGCGCTTCCGCTTTGATCCTGAAGACAGACAAGCTATGTCGCTTGCTCAACGCAACGGAAAAAATACGCCCATCCAGGGTTCAAGTGCAGACATTCTCAAGCGTGCCCTGCGGCTTCTTCATGATGAATTACGAGACACCTCAGCCTGCATCGTCAACATCGTGCATGATGAGATCGTTGTTGAGGCTGATGCGAATGAAACGGAAGCTATCGCTAAGAAAGTTGAAGATGCAATGTGTCAAGCTGGCGAAGAGTACGTCAAGAAAGTCCCGGTCAAGGTGGAGACTGAAGTGTCGGATGCGTGGGTCAAGTGAGGCAGGGATGTATCAAGGGATGAGGGATGAGGGATGAGGGATGAAATGAAGAGGAAGCAGAAGGCAGAATAAACGAGGTGGTTCCCGACTTATCTCTTTTCTTCATCCCTTATCCCTCATCCCTCATCCCTCATCCCTGCTCTTCAAACGCCGGGCGCGGCTTGGCTGTTTTGCGCCAGATGAAATAGACGGGAATGCCTGTTAACACTAGCAGGTAGCCGATGCCGGAAGTCGAGGGTTTCAGGATGGCAAGGTCAATCACCAGCAGCACTGCGAGCACGATATAAATTAAGGGCACGATTGGATAGCCGAAAGTGCGATAGGGACGCTCGGCTTCAGGTGCTTTCCGCCTCATGATGATGACGGCTCCAACCATCAAAGCGTAAAAGACCAGATCGGCAGAGATGATGTATTCGAGCAGTTGCGTGTAGACGTTGCCGTAAACTTCTTGGTTTGTCGCCGGATCAATCTTCACCGTGCGTGGCAGCGTCAGAAGCGACGCCCAGACGCCCTGTGCGATAAGTGCGACTGCCGGAACATGCCGTGAGTTAAGAGTGCCGACACGAGAGAAGAACAGGCGGTCGCGCGCCATCGCGTAATAGACGCGCCCCCCGGCAAGAATCAATCCATTGTTGCAGCCGAAGGTCGAGATCATGATTGCCACAGCCATCAGGATCGTGCCGGGACGCCCCATCACGGCCTGCATCGTCGCGGTCGCCACACTGTTCTGAGGTTTCTGAATCGTGTCCAGCGGAAGCGTGACGACGTAGGCGAGGTTGGCGAGCAGGTAAAGCGCGACAACCGCGAAACAACCAATCAACAGAGCGCGCGGTAGATTGCGTCCGGGGTCGCGGATTTCGCTTCCCGTGAACGTCACATTGTTCCACGCCGATTGAGCGAACAGTGGCCCAACCATCGCCAGACCAAGCAGCATCAGGAGTGCGGTCGAATCGGTTGCTCCCAGTCCCGGCTGCGCCGCCTGCGGATTCCAGCCATTCATCCAGGGATTCCACCAAGAGGATGTGTAAGCGGCGCTCTCGCTGTTCCATCCGAGCAGAAGACCGACGAGGATGAGGCCGATGAGCGCGGCAGTCTTGGTGAAAGTAAAACTGTTCTGGATGAGCTTGCCGGTTTTGAGGCCGCGCGTGTTCGTCGCAGTTAATAAGAGGATCAGGATGATAGCGACGAGTTGAGCCGTCGAGAGACTGATGGCATAGCTGCCGAAAAGATGAGTCGGAGCAATGAGGTAGTTTGATTCTGAGATGGCGGGCGCGAGCACGCCCATGAAGCGAGCGAAGGCGACCGCGACCGCCGCAATCGTTCCCGTCTGGATAACGAAGAACAGCGACCAGCCGAAGAGAAAGCCTGTGGCCGAGCCATAAGCCTCGCGCAGGAACACATATTGGCCGCCCGCGCGCGGCATCATCGCCGCCAGCTCCGCGCAGCAGAGCGCGCCCGTGATCGTTAAAACGCCTGCCAACGCCCACGCCGCAATCAACCAGCCGGGAGAGCCGATAGTCCTCGCAGATTCAGCCGAAGTGATGAAGATGCCGGAGCCGATCATCGAGCCGATGACGATCATCGTCGCATCAAGCAGGCTCAAGCCCCGGATGAGTTTTCCGTCGCGGTCGCTTTGTTGATTACTCATGGGTAGTCTCCATCACAACTGATGAAATCAAGGCTCATCCCCATGCTCGTTTCCCGAGATTACTTTCCAGACTTGATGTTGTCAGGGCTGCGGCGCGCGACCCAGTCGGCCTGATGTTCGAGCTTTCCGCTTCTTCTCTGGCGACTTTGTGTGTGCTTCATGTGGCATCTCCATCAAGTCTCTTCATGACTTCCGCAAATCTTTCCACATTGTCGCGTGTCTTCTCCATCGCACGGCGGCTATCGAGGTAGGCTTTCCATTGTGGAGTGTTGGTCAAAGCCTTAGTCGTATCTTCGTCAAGCACCTGCGCCATCAATGCGATGAGGTCGCTGACGACGTGCGTATGCTCAAGCAGCGATTCGATGATGGAATAGGCGAGCCGCGCCTGTGCGAAATCGAGATCACGCCGTGGAGTTACGCCGTCGGAAGTCTCTTCGCTCATGCGCCAGTCTCTACTAAACTGCCGGATGCTTCGTCGTCAGACCAGCTTCCGCGAACGTGTGGAAGAGCGACGACGCGCGCCGCAAGCTCTGTCTCACCTGAACGGACGCGCACCATAGTTTCAGGCGCGAGATAGTCATACTTGACATAACCTAGAGCGACAAGGCGATTCAGTCGCGGTGAAAAAGTGACGGAAGTAATCCGCCCGATCTCTTTGCCGTCCATCGTCCTGATTTTATCGTCGCGTTTGGTTTCTCCCTGCTCGTCAAAGCTCAGGCCGGTGAGTTTCTTGGCGACGTGGCCGCGCCAGTGTATCCGCGCGATGATCTCCTGTCCGATGTAGCAGCCTTTCGTGAAGCTGACCGCCTCGTCCGCTACCGCCTCCAACACGACGTTCGTCTCGTCCATGTCCACGCCGTAATGCGGCACACCAGCTTCGATTCGCAGGATGTCGAGCGCATCGAACCCGACCGGAAGCGCGCCCTGTGCTGAGAG